>CAZQIJ010000107.1:0-11850 GCA_964592955.1 uncultured Anaerolineaceae bacterium | reverse complement strand
TTCTGCATCAGTTGCGTGTCGAAGCGCACGAGTTCCTGTGACAACGACGTAATTGGGCAGCGCCATGCCAAACGAATAACCCACGTCCAAGTATTCTCAAGGCGCGATTGCAACGATGGAGGCAGCCACCCCTCAGCGCGCCGCCGATTATCAAAGCGGGCGGCACGGTAGCGCGTCTTGCGATTGCGGCGCGAGCGCCGTAGCTGCCGACGGCCCAAAAGCGCCCCCTTGATTTGCGCCCCACGATGGTTTAATTCCGCTGCCCACACCGCGCACTTACCGCGCTTAAAATCGGCTACGAGGGCGATCCCCGTTGTTTTGCTACCTGGGTCAATCTTCAAGGCCACCGGCTGTGTATCACCGCCGTCTCGCTCCTTCAAGATGATGGTGAATGGAAAACGACGATACACCGCCGCCTTCCCCGCCTTGAGGAGTTCTCTTGCCCGTGCCGGATGGCAGGGCATGAGCGCCTTTTTGTTCCTGTCCACGACCAAAACACGTTGCATAATAAGTTACCCTTAATCTCCGTTTTCACGGGTAAAGTTCACCTCGACAATGTTATGAGACGGTTTACGTGTGAACGACACTGTTTGCTCCCCAGCATCCTGTTTAATCGTTCACCGCAGCGTTCGGGACTGGTGAGGTATCCCGAAGTGCCTATGTATTCGCCTCTAACGTAGCCCCGAAGGGCTGAGTCTGGTAAGCACTAGGGCTACCTTTAGGGATGGGGATGCTTACACTGGTGTTACCTTTAGCTGCCTTGCACTGGATGAGCATAGTTTAATTGAAGGATCAGGGGCATGGGTATACCCAATCTGAATCGTTTAAGTTTGGGCATACCCGAAGGCATTGGCTGCGGCTTTCAGCGGTTGGCCAGGAAGTCCAGCAGGTCGATCTGCGTGATGATCCCTACAACGCGCCGGTCATCGGTACCGAGTACGTTTTCTGTGACCAGTGCGAGTTTCTGCGTACCGAAGACGCTCATGAGCGCTTCGACCGGGGTATTGAGGCTGATGGTTTGCACGGTGGGGTCAATCACGTGGGCGTCTTCGATGGGCACGGCGGCAGCATTGGCCTGAGACTGGCCGAGCAGGTAATGCAGCAGGCTGACCTCGGTGACGACGCCGAGCAGTTGGTCTCGCTCGCCCACCACCGGAAGCTGCGAGACATCCGCGCTTTTGAGCTTGGCGATCACGTCGCCCACCGGGTCGGTGCAGCGGGCCACCACCAGCGCGCTGCGCCCGTTGCGGTGCATGATGGACTCGGCTGTGGCTTCGGTCCAGTTGCTTTCGAGGAAGCGGTTTTCGCGCATCCAGTTATCATCGAAGACTTTGCTGAGGTAGCGTGAGCCGCTGTCTGGCAGCAGCACGACGACCATTTTATCTGGCGCGAGGTCACGTTCGGCGGCATAGCGCACCGCCCCGGCGACGGCAGAACCGCTGGAAACGCCAGAGAAGATGCCTTCTTCGCGCACCAGGCGGCGCGTCATCAGCATGGTTTCCTTGTCATTGGTGCGCACCATGTCGTCGATAACGGTAAAATCGTAATTCGACGGGATGAAGTCTTCGCCGATCCCCTCGGTTTTGTAGGTGTGCGCTTCCACCATTTTGCCACTGTAGAAATAGTCGTAGAGGATGGAGCCAACGGGATCGACCCCTACGATCTGGATCTTGGGGTTCATCTGCTTCAGGTAGCGGGCCACGCCGGTAATGGTGCCACCGGTGCCCATGCCACACACGAAAACGTCGATCTGCCCGGCGGTCTGCCGCCAGATTTCCGGGCCGGTGGTGTCGTAGTGGGTTTGAGGGTTAACCGGGTTGTGGTACTGGTTGGCGAGGATGCTGTTGGGGGTTTCTTGCACCAACTGGCGCGCCACGCTGTAGTAGCTGGAGGGGTCTTCTGGCTCAACATTGGTGGGTGTGACCACCACGCGCGCGCCATAGGCCCGCAGCACGCTGATCTTCTCGTTCGACATTTTATCTGGCATGACGAACACGCACTTGTACCCCTTGAGGATGGCCGCCATTGCCAGCCCCACGCCGGTATTGCCGGAGGTGGCCTCAACGACGGTGCCACCGGGTTTGAGCTGGCCAGAGCGTTCGGCGTCCTCGATGATCGTCAGGCCAATGCGGTCTTTAACCGATCCACCGGGGTTGAAATACTCGACCTTTGCCACAAGCTGGCAGCGCAGGCCGCGCCCCAGACGGTTCAGGCGCACGAGCGGTGTATCGCCCATCGCGCCGAGGATGTTATCGTGTATCTGCGGCTCGGCGGGAAGTTCCAGCGCCTGCCGCAGTTGGGGGTTTGCGACCATTATCAGTACTCCATATCTTCAGGGACATGCCCTCATTGTACATGAGTCCGGGCAGAAATTGCGACAGAGGGCAGGCGCGGAAGTGCGACCCGGAGGGCAGATTCTGAACCATCGGGCAGCGGCGTGCGTATTGAAGGTTATACAGGCCGTATGAGACCGTCAGCATCCCGGATAAACCCATGTTTGCAGAAGCGCTTCCGCCAGAAATCCCGTTCACGTTACCGCAGGATGAACCCGCACTGCTGCTGTTGGCGCAGGCCGGGGATGCTGCGGCATTTGAGGCGCTTCAGCGAAGCCTGGTGCCGCCGGTGGCGCGTTTTGTGCGGCGGCTGGTGGGCGAGGCAGAAGCGGACGACATTGTTCAGGATGTGTTCATCGCATTCTACAAACATCTGGGCGGCATTGATCCGCCGGAGAAGCTGAGGCCGTTCGTGTTTCGCATCGCGCGCAACCGCTGCTATGATGAACTGCGGCGGCGCGGGCGCTTTGACCCCATCCCTATGGATGACGAACCCATGACCGAATGGGTGTCGCTGGCAAGCTGGGACGGACCGCAGCCAGAGGACGTGACGCACTGGATTCTGCTGCAGCTCGAAGTGCAGGAGGCCATGGAACGCCTGCCAGAAGCGCAGCGCCAGGCGCTGATTCTGTATGCGGAAGAAGGGCTGAACTACGCGGAGATTGCGGAAATCATGAACACCACAACCGGCACAGTGAAATCGCGGGTGTTTTATGCGCGGCGCACGCTGCGCCGCATGCTGCGCCCGGAAGTTCTGGAAATTCTCGATCACGAATTGGGTTAGGAAAGGTAATGACATGTACGACATGGACGAAAAAACAGCACGACAGCTTCAGGCGCTGCTGCCTTCGCTGAAGGCGCTGCAAGAGTCGGTGCGGCGTGCATACTATCAGGGCAATTACACGGTCTCGCGCACGGGCACCCGCACCTACACCACGCTGCAAGGCAAGATCGCGGCGCTGCTGCCGGCTGACGACTATGTGCGCGACACGCTGACGCTGGACATCCGCGAAGGCGACAGCGATGCGGAAAAGACAGCACAGCTCGAGTTTGCCGCCACACAGCTCTTCACCTATGTGCGCAGCCTGCTGCACCGGGAAGAAGCCGGGGCGGATTTCGCAGAACTGAAGGCGTTTGGCCGTGATCTGCAGGAGCAGATTATCAGCACCACACGCAGCGCACTGCGGCGGGCGTTATCTGGCCTGGAGCACATCCCCACGCCGCCACCGCCGCCCCATGCGCCCCATGCACCGCAGCCACCGCAGCCGCCGCGTGGAAAAGTGCGGGTGGAGATTGATACCGACGCGGACGACGAAAACGCGGATGCGCCGCAGCCCCCGCCGACGATCATCTGAGCCAGGGCTTTTGCAAAGTGGGGGTGCCAGGGGAATTATGGAAAACGCCAAGCAGATACACCCCCTGTAGGGACGATGCTTGCCTCGTCCGCCCCAAGATCCGGCGGATGTCACTGCTCAGGTATCTTTGCCCCTCAGTGGGAGAAGGGGGCAGGGGGATGATGGGCATGAAAAAGCGCAACAGAACCTACCTGAGTCGTTACCGGCGGATTTAAATGGGTTGATCCATGCGTTCCCCTGGCCAATACCCTGCCACATGCCCGCTGCTTCTGACTTTGCAAAAACCCTGTTCCTGTGGTGAGGTTGGGCAATGGGTGTATTCCGAGAACGGGGGCGAACCTGTGTGGCCGCTTTGGGTGGGCAGTGGGTAGGGGACGATCTGCGTGGCGTCCCGCAAAACACGCAACCTGCCCCACAATCCGAATGTACCCTGGTGAGGTTATGGGAGGGATGTGTTACAATTTTTTCACGACACACAGGGGGCGGCAATGGATCGGGATAGAATCGTCCAGGTTTTAGGGTTGATTGACGGTGGCACCTTCTTCGTAACCGATGTTCTGATTTCGCAGTGGGGCGGCGGCCTAACGTTGGTCTGCGATTACCAGTCTGTGCAGCCAGACGGAACGCCAGACGCGCTGGTGGTCTTCCGGTTGGTGTTCCGCGACTGCCGTGAGATCCGGCTGAAATCCTACGCGCATATCGCGGTTTCTGAAATGGGCATGCTGCCGCTGCGCACCGAACTGCGCGACGTGAACGTAGGGCTGCCGCTGCACCGCCGCGATGCCAACCTGCTGAGCGCACACTTCAGCGTGACGATCACCTACGGGGAGCTGGTCATCGAAACCGACACTCACACCTACCCCATCACCTGAACGCGGCGCACCTACTGCTCCCCGCGCGTGCCGATGAACACCCCAATTACAAAGCTGACCAGCGTGGCACCCAGCGCGATGACCACATCTGGCAGGCGCTGCTGGCGCGCTGCTGTTTCTGGCGCGGCGGGGGCGACGGGCGCGAACGGAATGTGCCCCGGCGCTTTGGCCGCGTCGGGTGCCTCCTGGGGCTGGGATTTCTGCTGCGCGCGGAGATCACTGCTTAGCATCGCACCGCGCGCGGGTTGGATGCGCCCGTAGCGGCGCGCGTAGACTTGCGTGAACTCTGCGCCATACAACAAGATCTGGGCAGAGTAGAAGACCCACAACAGAATCAGGACGAGCGACCCCGCCGCGCCATAGGGTGAGGCCACGCCGCTGCGTCCCAGGTACTGGCCGATGAGGAACTTCCCCAGGGAGAACAACAGCGCGGTAAAGGCGGCACCTACCCACACATCGCGCCAGCGGATTTCGACATCTGGCAGCACTTTGTAGATCATGGCGAAGAGCAGGGTAATTACGGTAATCGAGACGACAAAGTTGGTGGCCTGAAGCAAAAGCCCCCCTGCGGGAAACATCGACAGCAAGAACGCCTGCAAGCCTGCCAGCACTGTATTGATCACGAGCGAGACCAGCAGCAAAAATCCCACCCCCAGCACCATTGCAAACGACAGAAAGCGCTGGCGAATGGTAAACAGCAGATTAGCGTTGGGGGCAGGCACAACCCCCCACACGGTATTCAGCGCGCCCTGTAGCTGGCCAAACAACCCAGCCGCCCCCAGCAGCAGTGTGCCGATGCCGATGAGCGTGGCCGGTATGCTTTCGGATGGCTGGCGGATCGCGTCGATGGTGGCGCTGATGGTTTCTGCACCCTGCTGGCCGATGAGGTCTGCGATCTGCGCTTGCAGGCGCATCTGCACATCGTTCTGGCCTAGCACCGCGCCCGCTATCGCGATGATGACGATGAGCAGCGGCGCGATGGAGAACACGGTGAAGTAGGCCAGCGCCGCCGCCAGCCGCACCGCGTTATCTTTGTTCCACTCGTCGAAGGCTTCTCTTAACAGGCTGAGAAATTCCGCCGGTTTTGGCATTGCGCCCCCTTTGCTTGTGCAGCACGTGCTTGTATCATTACAGCAGAGATTAAGTTTTTGAACTGGAACAGGCATGAAGCGCCGGTGAGAAGTCATTGAGTGTGGGCAGGGCTGGCACGGGGTGAAATGGGGTGAAGCTCTAGGTTGACTCTCCCCTGGGCTTATGCTAGACTTTTACCCACACTCATTACAAAAATTTTGTTATGCCTACCGCCCAGGTGAAAGGGTAGCGAAGATTAATAACCCGGAATATCGAATCAACCGTCAAATACGCGCACGCGAGGTGCGGCTGATCGACGACAAAAACGAGAATGTTGGTGTCGTCTCGCTCAGCCGTGCGCTCGAAATGGCCGAACTGGCTCACCTTGACCTGGTAGAAGTAGCGCCTACCGCAAACCCGCCTGTGTGCCGGATCATGGATTTCGGCAAGTTTCAGTATGAGAAGCAGCGCCGGGAACGCAAGGCACGCAAACAGCAGAAAACCATTGAGGTCAAGCAGGTCCGTTTGACGCCATCCATTGACGACCACCATCTGGGGTTCAAGGTCCGTGATGCGCGCGGTTGGATAGAAGAAGGCATGAAGGTTCGCTTCAGCATTCGCTTCCGTGGACGCCAGAATCTGCACCCTGAAATCGGGCGTGATCGCTTGCAGAACATCGCCAATGAGCTGAAAGATGTCGCGCAGGTTGAACAGCAGCCGAGCATGGAAGGCAGCACGATGTATATGGTGCTCGCGCCTCACGCAGAGAAGAAGTAACCAAACCAATAACGGAGTTGATCGTGGGTAAGAAGTTCAAACTCAAGACACACAAGGCGACGGCGAAACGTTTCCGCGTTACGGCGACGGGAAAACTGCTGCGCACCAAAGGCGGCAAAAGCCATCTGCGCCGCCGTTCGCCCTCCCGCACCAAGCGGAACTTTGATAAGATGCAGGAAGTCAGCGGGTCGGACGTGAAGCGTGTGCGCCGCCTGGTGCCCTACATTGGCAAGTTTCGCAGCAACCCGCCGTCCTAAGCCGCATGCAGGGGGCGCTGCCATAAGGCTGCTCTGCTGCTCCAGGGAAATCTGCCAAACCCGGTGCCTGTGCGCCGGGTGTTTTTGTCTAAAGCTGCACGCGCCCGCCCAGGGGATCCTGGCCGTCTTTCGCGGTTCAAAGCGGACGCCTCAAGCTGTGAGCTTTTAAGGAGCCAACACAATGTCCAGAACGAAGACCGGTATCGTTCGCCGTCGCAAACACAACAAGATCCGTGCCCTGGTTAAAGGCCAGTGGGGAACACGTGGCAGGCTGTGGAAGCGGTCTAACGAAGCGTATCTCAAGAGCTACTTCTATTCGTACCGTGACCGTAAGGCGCGTGCGCGCAACCTGCGCCGCCTGTGGGTGATTCGCATCAATGCCGCCGCACGCATGAACGGCCTGACCTACAGCAGGCTGATCTTTGGGCTGAAACAGGCTAACGTGGAACTGGATCGCAAGGTGCTGGCCGATATCGCGGTGCGCGATGCGGAAACGTTCAGCAAGATTGCGATGCTGGCCGCGCAGCACCAGCAGCGCGCATCATAAACCCTTGTCCCAAGGAAATCTAGCAAAATTCGCCAGGACACGCCGTATTGTGTCCAGGTTGCAGGGGCACGATGCAGCGCGCACACACTCCCGCAATCCTTCGTACACACCGCACGAAACGGCCTGAGCGCTGCTGAACCCGCAGCACAACGAAACGGACGCGTGTATGCGTCCGTTTTTGAGTCGCAGCCGCGTTCAGGGCGCAACATATGCATATTCCACCAGGTGGCCGCAGACGGTGAAGCCAATGCGGCGGTAGAGTCGTTCGGCGATGGCACTGGCCGCGACCAGGAATACGATCTCGGCACCGGCGTCGAACGCGGCGCGCGCCATATCCACCGTCAGCAGCGAACCATAGCCGCGCCCCCGGTGGGTGGGCAGCGTGGTAATGCCCACCAGCTCGGTAACGCCACCCCGCATTTCGCTGTACATCCCCACGGCCACGCCCTCGCCAGACGCCTCGCGCGCCATGAACGCACGCGCATCCACCAGCGTGCTGCGAAAGTCTTCGGCAAACTCATGATCCAGCACCACGCTGGACTGGAATCCGCGCAGGTTGACGCTGATGCCTTCGAGGACTTCTTCAAGCGGCGACTCCGACGAACAGATCAGCAGTTGGTAGCCCTGGGGAGGGGGTGGCGCGCTAAGCGCGTGCGGCACACACTGCATGACCGGAAAACGGCTGACTTCGCTGAAACCGGCGGCGGCCAGCGCTGGGATCAGCGAGGGTGCGACCGTATCGACAAAGCGCACACGCGGCACCCCTTTGTGGCGCGTGAAGGTTGCGCACAGGTCATCCAGCGGCCAGCCCTCGGCAGTGGGGGCGTGGGGTATGGCGAATATCGCTTTGGGATCTGCCGGTTGGTGCAGCAGTGCAAAGTTGATGAACACGGTGAAGGGCGGCGCTTCGATGGCGATATGCACACCGCGCGCGTTCTCGCGCAGGTATTCCTGAATGCGGTCAACATCACGCATGGGGAAGCTCCAGAAAGCAGGTAACAAAACAGCCCCCGCAACTGGCAGGGGCCGCTGGTTCGTGATCGTTAACGTTCCGTAACGGTCAATCGCAGGGTCAGCGTCGTGTGGAAGTGCTGCGAGTTGCACGCAGGTCTTCAAACACCCTGTCGTGGCGGACTTTCACGTTTTGCAGTGCGCCTTCGCGCTACTCACCCGCAGGTGCCCGAATCGATTCTCATTCACTCCCATACTGCCATTATAGCACAGGCTGCGCCCTGAACAAGTGGTCGCGCATTATAAATCCGTTTGACTTGCGGTGTTCAGGCGAGTGGATACGGTTCGGTGCGGCGCATCTGCGGCGTGAGGCCATGATGACGGCGGCGGATCTGCCACACGCGCAGCGCCGCTTCCAGCATAATGCGCGTATCCATCTTGCTCTCGCCGCGCTCACGATCCGGGAAGTAGATGGGCACCTCTGCCACCCGGTACCCCAGGCGATGCGTCACATAGGCGATCTCCACCTGAAAGACATAGCCGTTAGAGGCGACACGGTCAAGATCGAGGCCGATGAGCGCATTCCTGCGCCACAGCCGAAAGCCGCCGGTCGCGTCGTTGATGGGGATGTTGAGGATGGTCTTAACGTAAATGCTGTTGGCCCACCAGCTTAAGAGCTTGCGGTGAATGCCCCAGCTTTCATCGACGCCGCCGCCGCGCGCGTAACGCGACCCCAGCACCACGTCATAGCCTTCATCGGCTTTGGCCACCAACTGCGGCACATATTTCGGCTGGTGCGAGAAGTCGGTATCCATCTGAATGATGTAGTCGGTATTTTCGCGGATCGCGCGCTTGAAACCGAGCTTGTAGGCCGGGCCAAGACCGCCCTTACTGCTGTTGTGCAGCACCCCCATGTGGCCGGGATGCTGCCGCGCGAGGTCTTCTGCGATCTGCCCGGTTCCGTCTGGCGAATTGTCGTCCACCACCAGGACATGGAAATCGTTCAGTCCCAGTTCAAACAGCGCGTGCGCCATCAGCGGCAGGTTTTCCGCTTCGTTGTAAGTTGGCAGGATCACCATGGTTTTCGGCATAGGTGTATACTCTCCGGCGGGTTGCCACGATCCGCTGACAAGCGTCAAAACGTACAGACTTATCTTAGGTTAAGGTGTTGTTCGACACAATAGGGAAAAGCACATCGTGGAGCATTTCCAGGGCTCTGAAGGCGCTGGCGCGTTTGTTGCCTTCGCGGTCTCCATCCCACAGGTGCCGCTCCACGACGAGCAGGGTGCCCGGCCCGGCCAGGCCGATGTAGGTGAGTCCAACCGGCTTTTGGGGCGTGCCGCCACCCGGCCCGGCGATGCCAGTTACGCTGATGCCGTAATCCGTACCCATGAGGCCGCGCACGTTGTGGGCCATCTCTGCCGCGACCTCTTCGCTGACTGCCCCGTATTCCCGCAGCAGGAACTCGCGCACGTTCAGGACAGAGGTCTTGATGCTGTTATCGTAGGCCACGATGCCGCCCATCACATAGGCGGAACTGCCGGGGACGTTGGTCAGCAGGTGCGCAATTAACCCACCGGTACAGGATTCGGCGGTGCTGACGGTCTGCCCCAGCGCGCGCAGCAGTTCCCCCACGCGGGCTTCCAGGCTGGCTGAGTTTGTTCCTTGCATGTTCGTCCTTTCATTTCATGGTCTGTAGAGAAATATGCACTCAGGCTGTTCCAGGCAAAAAACCAGGTCTGTTAACGGCTGTGCCTGTTTCAGTGCGCATGGCTGCCAGGTGTGTCAACAGAACCGGGTCCACCCCGGCGCACATACGTAAGCACTGAACCAGACGCGCTGTAGGGGCGGGCATGCCATGCCCAACACCCTGCGGATTTCCGCCAACGTCTACTTATGGACAAACCAAAATGAATACGCACAATCGTAGACAACGCAGGCGTTGTCCCTACAAAATCCGGCGGATTTAAATTGGTTTGTCCATGTAGGGACGAAGCCCGCCGCGTCCGCCCCGGACAACGCAGGCGTTGTCCCTACAAAATATGGCGGATTTAAATTGGTTTGTCCATTAGCCTAGCGTGTTTTGGCTGCGCATGCACGCCCATGACCCTGGTTCTGCGGGCAATCCTGGCTGGCGGCACGGTGCAGCAGGCACAAATGGCAACCGTCCCCACAAATCTTCACACGAAAGTGCGCCAGGGTTCTTGCGGCGATGCGCTGTGCATACGCTATAATGTGGGATAATGCCCTACATTTGGGAAAATGAGGGATAAACTTGCACGGAATGTATTGGGGTTGGCGTCCGCTGGCCTTCTGTGTCTTCATCGGCGTTATCGTCAGCGCTTGCAGCGATCAGCACGCCGCGCCCACCGTCCCCCCCACCTACTTACCCGCCATCACCCTTACGCTGCGTATTTATGCCTCCCCTCCCCCATCAGACCCATCTTTCGTCCCACAACTGGCAACGCCATCCCCACAAACCGCCCTGCTGCCGCTGCGGGCCGCCACCAACGCGGGGATGACCTTGCACGACGCTGCCCGAGATTTTGGCATTGATGTGGGGACCCTGCAAGCGCTTAATCCGGAGCCGCGTGAAGAGGGCCAACCGATCCTGATTCCGCTGCCGCTGCATACCCCAGTGCCGGTTAACCTGCTGCCGCCCGCGTGTTACGAAACCCTGACGGACAGCCTGGTGTGCATGGGGGCGATTGTGAACGACGACGCCGCGCCGGTCACGCAGGTGGGGGCACGGGTGGAGCTTTACAGCGAGGACGGCGTGCTGCTGCTAAGCGACTCTGTGGGATTGGAACAACGGGTGATTCTGCCCGGCAAGGCTGCCCCGTACCGCACGCTGCTGCACGCCCCGCGCGAACGTGTGAGCCGCATGGTGGTGTCGCTGGACCGCGCCGAGCTGCTGCCGGTGGATGCGGTGGTGCCGGTGGCGGTGGAGGGAGAGCGCGGCGCGGTGGTGAATGGGCGCTATGTGGTTGAGGCATACGTTCACAACCCTGAACCGTATGCGGTGCGGGATCTGCGGGTGGTGGTGACGGTAATGGCCGACGAGAACCAGGTCGTGGGCTACCGCGTCGTGGACCTGGGCAAGCTGAATGCCGGGGAGTCCGTCCCGGTGCGGGTGGAGGTGCTGCCGCATGTGCGTTCAGAGAACCTGAGTCACAGCCTCCACGCAGAAGGATTCGTCGAGTGACGCCACACGCGAGAAGCGGGCCGGGCGCGCAGCACGCCGCCGTGCCTGCCGCTGCGCGTTACAGGCGCAGCAGCAGGTACCCGCTAAAGACGATGAGCATCTGGGCGGGGCCATAGGTGAACCATACGACATCGTCCATCAGCGGGAAGTGCAGACGGTCGAACAACTGGAGCGAGAGGATGAAGTCGCTGGTCAGAAACAGCAGCCCACCGGCAGCCAGCGGCAGAAAGCGCGCATCCAGCAGCAGCAGCCCGACGGCGAAAGCGGTGGTGGTGGACAGCACGAGGCCATAGGGCAGCGCGGCATAGTGCAGCGGACCGGCACCCTGCGCGCGGTAGATGAAGACGCGCCACGTACCTGCCCCTATCCCCCACCACAGGAGGACCAGCAGCGGCGAAATCGTGGTGCCATAGTCGCTAAACCACACGGTCATGGCGGTGATGTAGGCCAGGTGCCCCGCCCCAAACGCCAGCATACCGAAG
>CAZQIJ010000106.1:0-11965 GCA_964592955.1 uncultured Anaerolineaceae bacterium | reverse complement strand
AACACACCCTGCACCCCCTGGAAATTGTCGATGCGCAGCAGGTTGTCTTCCAGCCGTCCGGGTTGTGGCAGCGCAAAAGCGATAAGGCGAATGCTGTCGTATGCTGCTGCCGCGGTGCTGGTGGGCACCTCGCCAAATGCCTGCACAAAATCCACGAGGAAACGCAAACTTTCGGCATCGCGCGCACCCAGTGGCCAGGTTGTGGTTCCCAGAATGCCGATCTGTTCTTCGACCGGGACATTCTGGCGGAAGATGGGATTCTCTGCATCGTTATAGGCAAACAGCCCAGACCACCCGGCTGCCCGCAGCCCGGTGTAGAGATCAGCGGCCAGCAGCGGGCCGCCATAGGTCACAACAACCTGCGGATTCGCCACATTGATTTCGGCCACAAGCTCGGGCATCTCCAGGCCGATTTCAAAGAGGTATGTGTCACGCGGGGGGATTCCCAGGGTTTGCGCGGCAGTCGTGAACCCTACCACCGAGGCCGTGCTGGCGACGTCGAGCTGGACGGTAACAATGTCGGTCACCTGGAGATCCTGCTGCAGGTACGTCGCCAGCGCGCGCCCCTGCAGGAATTCGGCAGCGCGCCCGCGGAAGACCAGCCCGGATGACGCGGACGCGATAATGGTATCCCCGATTGCGGGCGTAATCACGGGCACACCCACACTTTGCAGCAGTTCAAGGTTGCCCAGGGCCGCGTCTGTCGTGATCGGTCCCAGAATCGCGATGACTTCAGAGGCGGCGAGCTGTTCCAGGGCTGCGGGTACGCCCGTATCCGGCGGAACTGTGACCAGTTCCAGGCGGAATATGGTGCCGTCTGCGCCAGTGACACCGCCCGAAGAGTTGATCTGGCTAACGGCCAACTGTGCCCCCTGCGCCAGGCTGCCACGCGGATCATCCAGGACTCCAATACGGAACACGGCCTGATCCTGAGCGGATGTGCCGCCGAGGAGCATGGCAAGCACCACCATGAAGAGCGGGATAACCAAAAATAGTTTCATCAATTTACGCATACCATACCCTCCTTATTGCAGCTTCACTATAGCGAACCTGCATTGGTTCGACATTAAAGCCACAGTTCAACAGTTACCCGTTGATTCCCTCAAGGTTCCGGCGCTAAAATAGCGTCCATTAATATTCACACAGTTAGATTTGACCATGCAACGCGAACGGGTGACAGACGACATCTACGTTTTCAGCAGTGACCTCTACGCACAGGTGACTGCCACAACCATCATTACGCCAGAGGGTGCGGTCGTCATAGACACGCTGCCGTATCCTGAAGAAACACGCCAGATTCAGCGTTTCATCGAAGATCGCCTGAAGGTGCCGGTGCGCTACGTGGTCAATTCGCATTTCCATGCCGACCACACCACCGGTACCTGCTTCTTCAAAGATGCCACGGTAATTGCCCACCGGCGCTGCCGCGAGCTGCTTGATCAGCGCGGGCGCGAAAGCATGGAGCTTACGCGCACCAACGCTGCCGACATGCAGAACCTGGTGCTGGTGCTGCCCCATGTCGTATTCGATGACAAGCTTACGCTGCATCTCGGCAAGAAGACGCTGCATCTGTGGGCAACACCGGGGCACAGCCCGGATTCGATTGTGTGCTACCTGGAAGAAGAACAGGTACTGGTTGCCGCCGATACAGTGATGCCGATTCCCTATTTTGTCGATGGTAGCTATGATGATTTTCTGGCATCATTGATTGAACTTCGCAAGCATCCTTTTGAAACCATCATTCAAGGTCACGGTGAGGTTATTCTGAAGGGTGAAGTGGATGAGCGCTTGCAGGAAGATATTGACTATCTTCGCAAATTGCGCGATGCGGTGGATGCAGCACTGTTTGCCCCAGCAGCGGAAAAGGCGCTGAATGCGATCACGATTGAAAGCTGCGGCAAGAGCCGCATCCTCCTGAATGGTGCTGCGCAGCAGCTTCACCGCCAGAACGTGACAACCCTGGCGGAGCAGCGCGGTGTGAGCATCGAACCCTGATCCGAGAGGTGGGGCAGTGGCTGCACGTTGTGCCTCACAGTGTCGGCGGCCTGCCGTGCCCTCATGCAGTGCGATACACCAACGCCACCTGCGGCGTACCGGGAACGGGTTCCCAACATGTGTGGCGAATTACGCGGCAGCCGCGAACACAGGATATTACATGACAAAGGAAGGTTATAATGTCTGAAGAAAAAACCTATTTAACCGCAGAAGGGGCAGAAGACCTGCGCCGCGAACTGGACGAACTTCTCAAAATCAAGCGCCCCGAACTGGCAGCGAAATTGAAAGAAGCCGTGTCGCAGGGAGATCTCAAGGAAAATGCCGATTATCATGACGCCAAAGAACAGCAGGCGTTTATTGAAGGCCGCATTCAATATCTCGAAAACGTGCTTCGCGCCGCGACGATCATCACCCACGATGGAGCGACAGACGAGGTGCGCATCGGTTCAGAGGTTACGATCCGTGAGGATGGCAGTGACGAAGACGAGGTTTACATGATTGTGGGCGCGGCAGAGGCCAACCCGCGCGACGGTAAGATTTCGTCTAAAAGCCCTATCGGCTCTGCGCTGCTGGGGCGAAAGAAGGGGGACAGCATCAAGGTGCAAACGCCATCCGGGCCAGTCACGTTTAAGGTGAAGAAG
Source organism: uncultured Anaerolineaceae bacterium (assembly GCA_964592955.1). Classification (GTDB taxonomy): domain Bacteria; phylum Chloroflexota; class Anaerolineae; order Aggregatilineales; family Phototrophicaceae; genus CAZQIJ01. Next base: position 9,329 of record CAZQIJ010000106.1, on the reverse strand, counting down.
ATTCGCTAGGCTGGTCGGCGGCCATCAGAAAGCCGAGCGCCTCATCGTTCTGATGAGGCGCTGCTGTATACTCGAGAATCAGGTTAAGAACCGATTGGCGTAAAATCGCCAGTTCCGCCAAACGGATCATCGTCCTGGGTGCTGCGTCGCGGCGGTGTGACGGCGGGCGCAGGCGGCGGTGGGTTGTAGACCGGTGACGCTGGCGCTGGTGCGTAACTGGGCTGGGGAGGGGGTGCGGCGGGTGGGGTGGCCTGCGGTGTGTAAGCCGGAACGGCCGCAGGCACGGCTGCGGGTGCTGCGGCAGCGGGTTGTGCAGCGCCGCCGGTTTTCTGCCATGCTTCAATCTGGATTGTGAAGTTCTTGAAGTAGCTGTTTTCAGGCAGCCCACCTTCTGAACCGAGAACCATATCGCGCAGCGTGGCGCGCACCAGGATGGCAACAGTTTCGTGTTCAATGATGGCTCGGTCATGCGCCACAACGATATCCGTTGCCGGGTTATCCACGCGGTTTTCCAGGTCAGCACGGATCGCCGGATCGTTATAGGCGTATTCGGTGACGAAGACCTTCGTCAGGGTACGCACAAAATCGTCCTTGTCAAACAGCCAGATTTCAATCGCGCAGGGTTCATTACTGTCGCCGATTGTCTTGGCGATAGTCGCGCCGCATTCCCCCAGGAAGACATCGTCTGCGTTTTCGATGGCATACGACTCATCAAACGAACGCCCTTTGGTGAAGCTCGGCGCGCGGCTGGTGATGGGTGCGCCATAGGGATTCGTTGTTGCAGCGCTCGCAGATTCCTTACGGATCTGTACTTCGCGCTCTTTCTGCTCTTTGATGCGCACGATCACCTGTTCAGCCTCAAGTTCGTCTTCGGTCTTCGGTCGCATGCGGCGGAGCACCGGATCAATAAAGTTCGGCTTGATGAGCAGGCTGAATACCACCGTGATCACCGCAACACCAACCGTGACGATAATGACTGCCAGAACGATAAACAGGATATCGCTCACGATGGATCCGGGGCGCACTGCGGATGTCCCATTGCCGACGCTCTGGGCGAGTGTTAGAAACTGGGGGGATTCCAGCGCAGAAAGCAGGATCACCTGCGACTGAGCGGTGTTGGGGTCGCTGCGGATCGCCTCGCTGATTGCGCCAGCGCGTGCTGCCGGCGCTTCCACCAGGCCCAGGTACTGGGCCGTCGCTTCATCGCTGTATACACCCTGGGCATAGGCCAGCGCGACAAACTTCACCCATTCATCGCGGAACTGCTGCGTGAGGCGATGTGGCGCAGCGTCGTAATACTCCACAGGTCGCAGCGCGTAGCCCCATAGCAGACCGAATAGTAGTGCAAGAACGGCAGCGAATACCGTCGCACGAGTGGGCATATAAGGCTTAATGACAATAACGTAAATGCCATTGTAAGTATCAATAAGCCACTGTCGTAGTCTTTGCATAAGCGCTGCCTTTCACGTGCGTTACAGCGGTTGTACCACCGCCCTTCAGTTCGCCAAAAGGAAGAGGCGTGTGTTTACTCTCACGCCTCTTAGAGTATATATGATTGTTGGTTTCGCGCAACAATCTATACGCCTGTGTGCGCGGGGTCTTCGGGCTATCAGGACTTATGGATGTATCCCTGATCCCGCCCTGAAGATAATCTGGCATTATGCGGATGACTCACTGCGGATCAGCGTCTCGTCTTCTTCGGTTTCAGAAGAGTCGCCCTTTCCCGGCAGTTTCCATGTGGAGTATTCGCATTCAGGGTAGCGCGAGCAGCCGTAGAAAACGCGCCCACGACGCGTCTTGCGGACCACAAGTTCGCCGTGATGTTCGTGGCCGCAGCGCGGGCAAGAGACACCGGTCAGTTCCAGGTACGGTTCGGTATATTTACAGTCAGGATAGTTGGAGCAGCCAATAAATTTACCCCAGCGCCCAAAACGTACCAGCAGCGGATGCCCGGACTCTGGACAATCGCGCCCCACCAGTTCTTCCTGACGAAGCTGTGGCATGTGCGAACGTGCATTGTCCAGTTGACGCTCGAACGGACGGTAGAACTGTTCCAGCATGGGCTGGTACTGGCCTTCACCGTCTGCGATGCCGTCAAGCTGATCTTCCATGCGGGCGGTGAACTGGTAGTCCATCACGTCTGGGAAGTAGGTCACGAGCAGGTCGTTGACCAGTACACCGGTCTCGGTGGGCACCAGGCGCTTGTCCTGTTTACCTACATACTCGCGATCCTGAATCACAGCGACCGTCGGCGCATAGGTGCTTGGGCGACCGATCCCGTACTCTTCCAGAATACGCACCAGCGAGGCTTCTGTGTAGCGCGGCGGCGGTTGGGTGAAATGCTGCTCCGGCAGCAGACGAATCAGTTCAAGCACTTCGTCCAGGTTGAGTTCTGGCAGAATGCGGCCTTCGTCTTCATCCAGCGCGGCATCTTCGTCGCGGGTGTCTTCATACAAAGCGAGGAACCCGGCAAACTTGATAGTTCGCCCGGAAACACGAAAGCCATAGGGCATAGCGTCGCGGGTAAGCCCTGCGGCGATCTCTACGCGCACGGTATCGTAAATGGCATTGGACATCTGGCTGGCGACAAAGCGCTCCCAGATGAGCGTGTAGAGCCTGATCTGGTCGCGGGTGAGCAGCGATTTCACACTGTCTGGTGTACGCGTCACACTGGTAGGACGAATAGCCTCGTGGGCCTCCTGTGCGCCCTTGGTCTTGGTCTTGTAGACCGGTGCCTGTTCCGGCGCGAAGGGTTTGCCAAACCGTTTGACGATATAGTCGCGCGCGTCCTTCTGTGCCTGCTCAGATACGTTCAGGCTGTCAGTTCGCATGTAGGTAATCAGGCCGACTACGCCATCGGTCGGTGTCTCCACACCTTCATAGAGCTGCTGGGCGATACTCATGGTGCGGCGCGCATTAAAACCAAAGCGGCGCGATGCCTCCTGCTGGAGGGTGCTCGTCGTGAAAGGGGGTGACGGTTTCCGCTGACGTGTGCCGCGCTTGATATCGGTAATGCGGTACATTGAGCGTTCCAGCACCGCCAGATGCGGCTGCACGTCACCCTCGCTGCCAAATTCGACATCCTGGCCGTTGATCTTCATGAGGCGTGCGGCGAAAGATGGGCCTTTGTGCTTTTTCAGCTCGGCGTCCAGTGTCCAGTATTCAACCGGCACAAAAGCCTTGATTTCGCGCTCACGCTCCACCACCAAACGCAGGGCGATGCTTTGCACGCGGCCAGCCGACAGACGGTTGCGTACCCGATCCCACAGCAGTTCAGTGATGTTGTAGCCAACGATGCGGTCCAGAATGCGGCGCGCCTGCTGCGCGTTGACCAGGTTCATATCGATGGTGCGCGGGTGTTCAAAAGCGTGATGCACGGCGCTGTCGGTGATCTCATGAAAGACCACACGTTTGATGCGGTTGCGATCCATGTCTGCGGCTTCAACAAGGTGCCACGCAATCGCCTCGCCTTCGCGGTCTGGGTCGGTGGCCAGAAAGATTTCTTCGGCGTTGTCTGCGGCTTTCTTCAGGTCCTTAACGGTGTCGCGCTTTTCGTTTGGAACCCGGTACTTTGGCGCGAAGTTGTTTTCGACATCAACAGAGAGCTGCGTGACCAGCAGATCGCGCACATGGCCTTTAGAAGCCTTCACGATGAAGCTATCGCCCAGAAAGCGGCCCACACTGCGCGCCTTGGCTGGCGATTCGACAATGACAAGTTTGCTTCCTTTGCGACGCCGTGCAGGTGCTTCGGCCTTCTTGTTCGCAGCCTTCTTACCAGCTTTCTTGCGGGTTGTGCGCGAAGCTGCCGTTGTGGACGTTTTTGCTGCCGTTTTCCTTGCAGCGCTCTTGGGCTTGCGAGGTGCGGGTTTTTCTACGGCGACGGGTTTTTCCAGCGTGTCGTGTGCCGCTGTTGCCCCCATTCGGAATAACGTGGTGCCACAGACCGGGCATTCACCGCTGATGCCGGGACGTCCTGTTTTGGTATAGACGGCTGCCGCATTAACGATTTCGCGTTTCTCGCGGCACTTGACGCAATACGCTTGCGTGTTTTCGCTCATTCGAAAGTCCTGGAAATACTTAAACGGTTTCACACTGCGCCAGCGCTGCAAGGCGGATGTGGCACAGGGCATTCACACTGGATGGTGGCACTGCGGATTCGCTTGCGCGTTACCGGCATCGCCGTGGTTTTTCCTCGCACGGTGCACACACACGCACGTATCATGCGTTGATCCGTCGCACAACGGATGTCTGGTGGCTTCGTGTCTGGCGGCGCGCTAACGGACTATACGGCTATAATGCATATGTCCGGTCATTTGTGCAAGCCCCTTTAGCTCAAGAATCGTCAAAGTGCTGTGCACCAGGGAGGAATTCAATCCGGTAGATCGCACAATATCATCGACATGAATGGGATCCATGCTCAGGCAGGCCATTACCTGCACTTCAACAGGATCGTCAGGCTCAGTGTGTTGATCGTCAGACGGCTCAGCCGCGCGCGGCGGCGGCGGTGCCGCTGCGGTCTCTGCCTGCATCTGTTCCAGACGCAGCCTCGGATAGCTGTCTTTCGAAGACAGGGCTGTTTGCAAGATGGTTTCTCCGAACTCACTCAGGATATCGTCAACATCCATGACGAGTTTCGCGCCCTCCTGAATGAGCTGGTTGGTGCCGCTCCCCATCGCATTGTTGACACTTGCAGGGACGGCGAAAACATCTCGCCCCTGCTGTGCCGCCAGTTCAGCGGTAATCAGCGCACCGCTGCCTTTGGGGGCCTCCACCACCAGCACCCCCAGCGCCAGCCCACTGATGATGCGGTTGCGGCGCGGAAAGTTGCGGCGTTCCGGCGCAGTGCCTATGGGAAATTCTGAGATCAGCGCCCCCTGCGTCGCAATCTGCTGAGCCAACCCCCGATGCTCCGGCGGGTAGACAATATCGACCCCGCAGCCGACCACCGCAATTGTTCTGCCACCCGCTGCCAGCGCACCCAGGTGTGCCTGCGCATCAATGCCATGTGCCAACCCGCTGACAATGGTAACGCGATGTGCAGCGACCTTTCGCGAGAGGGCAAAAGCGGTTTCACGACCCATGTGGGTGGCAGAGCGTGTTCCCACCACTGCCAGCGCTCGGTAGTCTTCTGGCAGCAGTGAACCCAGCACATACAGCACGGGCGGTGCATCTGGAATATTCCTGAGCAGTGCGGGATAGTCAGAATCGATCAGCGTAACGAGATGTGCCCCCACCTTCTGAATCTTGCGCATTTCGTCGCTGAGGTTCAGCACGCGCCGTGCATTGGTAATCCGCTGCACGGCGAGATCTGTAAGACCCGCCGCTTTTAACTGCGGCGAGCTGGCTTCCCACGCGCTGGCGAGACTGCCAAACAATTCCCAGATCTGGGTGATGCGTTTCGTCCCGAATCCCTTAATCAGGCTGAACGCGAGCCAGAAAACCTGTTCTTGATGTCTTTCCACAGCACAGTCCAGTTACTAGCCGCCAACCATCAGTGTAGATCCTGCCAGCATTATACCAGCAGGATACCCAACAGGCTTAAAGGGTCACCACAACTTTCCCGGTCGATTGGCGGCTGATGAGCGACTGAAGCGCATCAGGTGCCTGGTCGAGCGGGTAGGTGCGCGAGATGTGCGGGTTAAGTTTCCCTTCACTGTGCCACTGTATGAGCGTTTGCAGGGAACTGCCCATTGTAACCGGGTCCTTGCGGGCATATGCCCCCCAGTAGACCCCCACTATCGAGCAGTTCTTCACCAGTGCGATGTTCGCCGCGATTTCCGGTATGCGCCCACTGGCGAAACCGATGACCAGCAGCCTGCCCTCCCACGCCATACAGCGCATGGCCTGGGCGAACAGATCACCGCCCACCGGATCGTAGACGACATCTGCCCCCCTGCCTCCCGTAATCTCCAGGATGCGGTCCCGAAGGTCTTCGCGACTGTAGTTGATCAGGTGATCTGCGCCATATTGCCTGGGGATTTCCAGTTTGACCGGGCTGCTGGCTGCGGCAATAACGGTGGCACCCATCAGTTTGCCCAGTTCGACTGCCGTAAGGCCGACGCCGCCCGATGAGCCGAGCACAACCAGTGTTTCGCCTGCACGCAGATGCGCACGGTGCGCGAGCGCCAGGTGTGATGTGCCGTAGGCGATCGGGAAAGCCGCTGCCGTCGTCATGTCCATGCCATCCGGGATGTGTATCGCCATCGATGCCGGTACAGTCACTTCTTCGGCCAATGCTCCGTAATCACAGATGACCATGACATGGTCACCAGGCTTGAACTGCTCCGAAGCACTCTCTATCACTTCCCCTGCGGCTTCTAGCCCCGGGCTGAACGGAAACGGCGGCTTAACCTGGTACAGGCCGGCAATCATCAGCGTATCCGCGTAGTTGACGCCCACAGCCCGCACCCGAATCTTAAGATGTCCTTCAGGAACCGCGGGACTTTCGACATCCTCAATAACAAGTGTAGACGGATCGCCCCAGTGCTTGCAGAGTACAGCTTTCATTTGACTAAATCCTTTCCAACAAGTCAGCGACAATATTCGATCTGCCCGTGATGATAAGCCTGATGAGTCTGACAATACGCCAGGTGTTCACCAGCGTTTTGTGCTGAATGATTTTGTCAGGTTCGCCGCCGAACATTCCGCGCAGTGCCGGGACAATGCGCTGCCGCATCTGATGCAGGGTGATCAGGAGGACATCGAAGGGGGCAGAAACTTCTGCCCCGGTGACCAGGGGTAGGCCCGGCAGGAACTGTCGCACCTCACCGGATCTCCAGAGCGGTTCTGCCCCCAACATGGCCAGCATGTTGGGACCTGATGCTGCCAGGCGGCCTGCGAGCCAGTTCAGGCAGTCATCCCCAAATGAGAACTGGCGCAGGTTGTCTTCGTGCGTCAAACCGTCCAAGCGCTGGTTGAGGGAGGCAGTATTCAGTGAGTATGACGTAATCAGCGACTGTGGCTTCATCTATGGGCTTGTTCAACGATAGGCTTATTCAGGCATTAGCGATGCCGCTAAGGTACTCCAAAAAAGCAGGGGGTGCAAGCAATAAGAAACGCGGATCCTGTCCCTTGTGTTGTCACGCTCCCCATGTAGACCCGGTTTCTTTGTTCGCGTGGCGCGGCGGCGCATGGCAGAATAGGATGTGAGCAGCCGATTGATGATGGCGCAGAAGCGGCCCGTAGTGTGCCCAAGTGTGCCCACAATTTCGCTCCCCCCGTGCCTAGTGCCTGGGCATGGGTGTTTATGTATGTAAATAGTATTTTGGTACGTAACCTGCTGCGGGCGTCGGCAGCGATAAGGCAGATGCGGCAGGTGACATTCTGCACGTGGCCCGTGGCGCAGTGATGTGCTGTTAACTTTGAAACACGCGGCCTGGCCGCATAGGAGAAATCGCCGTGCAACTAGGCGCGCGTTTGCTGCTGCTCGTGATCCTCTTCGTCCTGGCAACCTTTGCAGGGATCAGCAATCCTAGAGACCTGACCGAAATCGAGGCGCAAATACTCTGGACAATCCGTGATGGCGAAATGGTGCAGCCAGGCGCACCGCTCGATACGGTGCGCGCACTTCTACGCAACACGCGACTGGCCTATGCGCGTGCCGACTACCAGCCCCCCCTTTATACGCTGGCGCTGGATACCTGGACGGTTGGCGCTGGTTCAAGTTATTTCGCAGCGCGCCTGTTCTCGGCCTTCTGGATGCTGCTGGGACTTGCCGCCGTTTTCGGCGCTGCCTACCGGAGTGCCTACCGAAACGCATTCGACGCCGGACGGAATCAGCGGCAGACCGCCAGCGATACCGCGTTTCTTGTGGCAGCGCTCGCCGGGATCAATATCGTCTACTTTCATCTGATGCGGGAGGCCGGGATCGCGGCGATGGTATTTGGTACCAGCGCGCTGGCACAGCTCGCCTTTGTTGTGTGGCAGCAGAGACCAACCCGGCTGAACACGGTGGGTTATGTCTGCGCCATCACGCTGGCTTTGGCAGTCTCGCCTGTAGCGCTGATTCTTGTCGTCGTACACGCCATGATTCAGCGGCGCGCAGTGGCGCTTGCGCTAATTCCAGCGGTCGCGCTGACAGCCTGGATAGCAGTGGTTCAACCGCGGGTTATCCCGGATGCGCTGATCGTGGTTCGGCTGATGCTTGCCGTCGGGATGCCACTGCTGGCCTGGATTGGCGCAGCCTGGGCATTGAGCCGCAGAATTCAAGTTGTTCTGATGGTGCTGAGTGCCATGCAGGTGGTGGCTATTCCGCTGTTGGTGCTTCCGGCACCGCCCTGGAGCGCGGTCATCGCGCAGGTGCGGGCGGCACGTCAGCCGCTCGAACCTGCCCTCACATCCTTCACCGCAGCAGACGTTGCAGGATATTACGCTCCGCAGCTTCGTGAAGGGATCAGCATCGATCTCTCGTGGCGCAGTTTCAGTCACAGCGAAACCATGCAGCAGGTAGAGGCAGTCACGCGCGGTCGCGCACCAGTCTGGATCATGATGCCTGTCCATGACCTTGCAACCTGGACAGCGGCGGCGGCGCTCGATCGTGACCGATCGCCTGTAGACCGTTACTCGGTGGATGATGTTGTCTTCTACCGGTTTGATGTGGCAGGCAGTGGCGACCTCGCGTTTCGCTTTGGTTCGTATGTGATGGTAGAAACAGAGTTTGGACGCCTGTTTAAGAATCAGCAACGTATTTGTGTTCAATTACAGTTTCAATGGAGTTCGACCGCAACGCCCCCGAATACTGACCCGTATTCTTATTTGGTGGCAGTACAGAACAGCGGGGAAACCCTGATTGCTGAGACGTTTGATTTCGTACTGGACAGGTTACAGACACCTTGTATCGAAGCGGCATCCCTCCCGATTGGGCGTTATGCGCTGCTGCTGCAGGTTCTGCAAGACGAGAGGCCATTACCGGTGATTGAGAACGGTACAATTCCCTGGGGTGACTCCCTGATACTTGGTGAACTGAATGCTCAGTAAATCCTAAATCAAACTTTACCGTGTGTTTATTGCTTTAAAGGTTGGGACGCGCATACACGCGCATACCGGATTCGCCTATTTAAGCGCATAAAGACCTCATTAGACCTCACTATCCCTGCTGAACTCCTGTGATACACTGGAATTGTGACATTACATTTGTAATGACACACAGTGTTCAGTGTCTGAGGAGGTTGCGTTGATTGTCATTGATAAGCTTGGGCTGCGCGGTGAGGTAGAAACCACCTATCAGGACGCCTCGGGCAAGGCACAGGTGCGCCTGCGTTTTCCAGAGAACCGCCATATGGTTGTGCCGCAAAACCTCCTTAAAATCGGCAGTGACGGCACGTATACGC
>CAZQIJ010000105.1:0-11986 GCA_964592955.1 uncultured Anaerolineaceae bacterium | reverse complement strand
CCGCCAGCTGCAGTGTTTGCAAGACCCGGTTGCGCGCTTGTTCCGCAGACTGTGTCTTGCGGCCAGTCTCAACGTAGACTGTAATCCATTCAGCCCGCAGCCCTGCCGCCATCCGTTTTGCGGCCCGCACCAGCCGTGCTGACAGCGGGCTGGGGCTGATGCACACCAGGATGCGTTCGCCAGCCGGCCAAACGTGCGCCACCGCCTTATCGTGCCGGTAAACCTGCATTTCATTGTCAACCCGTTCCGCTGTACGTCGCAGGGCCAGTTCGCGCAGCGCCATCAGATTGCCACGGCGGAAAAAGCTCCGCATCGCCTGTTCTGCCTGCTGCGGCGCATAAATCCTGCCTTCGCGCAGCCGCTGCAGCAGGTCATCCGGGGACAGGTCAATCAGTTCAATTTCATCCGCCTGTTCGAGAATCACGTCCGGAACGGTCTCACGCACTACTGTTCCGGTAATCTGCGCGACCACATCATTCAGGCTCTCCAGATGCTGAACGTTGACGGTCGTATAGACACTGATGCCTGAGCCGAGGACTTCCAGCACATCCTGCCAGCGCTTGGCGTGGCGCATGCCGTCGGCATTCGTATGTGCCAGCTCGTCAATCAGAATCAGCCTGGGATGTCGCTTCAGGGCCGCATCCAGGTCAAAATCCTGAAGCTTTGCGCTGCGATACTCCACAATCAAGGGTGGGATAATTTCCAGCCCTTCCAGCAGCGCCGCCGTTTCAGGTCGGGCATGGGGCTCCACATAGCCCACGACCACATCAACGCCTTGTGCCTGCTTGGCATGTGCAGCTTCGAGCATAGCATAGGTCTTGCCAACCCCCGCCGCCGCGCCCAGAAAGATCTTGAGGCGACCCCGGCGGCTGCGAAGGTCTTCGTTTTGAACGCGCGCCAGCAGCGCATCGGGATCAGGTCGTCTATCCTCCACAGTCATCCTCCTTCTTAAGCGGTCAGTCAGGCAGAAAGGCTGGCAGAAACGTGTCGTTCTGCCAGCGATTTCCACATAGGTTGCGCTCTGCTCCGTTTTAGAGTGTTCCAGACAAAAACCGAGCCACCGATTGGGGCGGGCGGGAACACTGCCCCGCCCCTACAAGTGATTGATTATTTTCTTCGAACAGCCTTAGCTGCCTGCTTCAGGCATCATTGTAGCAGCGCCTTCAGAAATCACATTCGGGTGGGGCAGCACAATGCCTTCCTGATCCAGCCCCTTACCAGGGGCGAAGCGCGGCAGCGTCACCGTCAGCGTTCAACGGATAACGGATACTGTTGGTCAAGCGCGAGATTCAACCGCAGCACATTCACGCGCGCTTCCCCCAGCAGCGTCAGCGTTCGCCCTTCCGTATGCTGATCAACGAGCGTTTGCAGCGCCGCTTCGTCAATCCCCCGCAGCGCGGCGACGCGCGTCACCTGGTAGCGTGCTGCCGCCGGGCTGATGTGCGGGTCAAGCCCGCTGGCAGATGCAGTCACCAGATCAACCGGGATTTGCCCGCTACCGTCAACCCCGGCCAGGGATTCGGCCTCGCGCAGGGCGTTAATGCGCTGCTGTACCGTCCCCGCTTCCCCGACGAGCGCAGGATTCAACGGCCCGAAATTCGAGCCAGCAGAAAACGCTGCATTGTAGGGCACCGCTGCGGTGGCAGACAGCCGCCCCCAGAAATAGGCAGGGCTGGTGAACTGCTGCCCCACAAGGTCAGATCCCACCACCGTGCCGCTTTCATCCACGATCAGGCTGCCGTTCGCCTGGTAGGGGAAAACAGCCTGTGACAGCGCGGTAAACGCAACCGGATACACCAGCCCCAACAGCAGGGTAAAGAAGATGATGCTGACGCTGGCGGGCAAAACGATCTGCCGCCAGTCGATGTCGGTTGTCTCGTGTGCGTTCTGTGTTCGGTGCTCCATAATGGCTTTCTGCCCTTTCCTATGCCAGACCCAATGCCACAAGGATCAGGTCAATAACCTTGATGCCGATGAACGGCGCGATCAACCCACCCAGACCATAGATCAGCAGGTTGTTGCGCAGCAGTGTCGATGCCCCTACCGGGCGATACGGCACACCGCGCAGCGCCAGCGGGATCAAAAAGATGATGACCACCGCGTTGAAAATGACCGCAGACATGATGGCGCTTGTGGGCGTTGCCAACCCCATGATGTTGAGCGCCGCCAACTGCGGATACGTTGCCGCGAAGGCTGCCGGGATGATGGCGAAATACTTTGATACATCGTTGGCAATGCTGAACGTCGTCAGCGATCCGCGCGTCATCAGGAGCTGCTTGCCAATTTCCACGATTTCGATCAGCTTCGTTGGGTTCGAGTCAAGATCCACCATGTTCCCGGCTTCTTTGGCCGCCTGTGTGCCGGAATTCATTGCCACTGCCACATCCGCCTGAGCCAGGGCTGGCGCGTCGTTGGTGCCGTCGCCGGTCATTGCCACCAGCCGCCCCCCTGCCTGATGTTCGCGGATCAGCTTCAGCTTGGCCTCTGGCGTTGCCTGAGCGAGGAAATCATCGACACCGGCTTCGGCGGCGATTGCCGCAGCCGTCAGCGGGTTATCGCCCGTGATCATGATGGTTCGGATGCCCATCCTGCGCAGTTCGCCAAACCGCTCCTTGATCCCGCCTTTTACAATATCCTTAAGCTGAATCACGCCCAGAACACGGCGATTCTCTGCGACCACCAGTGGCGTTGCGCCCTTACGGGCGATGTCATCGACCGTCGTCTGCACAGCGGCAGGAAACTGCCCACCCTGTTCCTGGACAAAAGCCTTCACGGCATCGGCTGCGCCTTTGCGCACCTGCCGCCCATTCAGATTGACCCCGCTCATCCGCGTTTGCGCCGAGAAGGGAATGAAACTGGCGTTCAGCGCCTCTACTTCGCGTTCGCGCAGGTTAAACTTCTCTTTCGCCAGCACAACGATGCTGCGTCCCTCCGGCGTTTCATCCGCCAGCGACGAAAGCTGCGCTGCGTCGGCCAGTTGTTCAGCGGTTACGCCAGGCGCGGGAATAAAGTCTGTCGCCTGACGGTTGCCCAGGGTAATCGTCCCGGTTTTATCCAGCAGCAGCACATCCACGTCACCAGCCGCTTCGACTGCGCGCCCAGACATCGCAATGACATTGGCCTGGATCATGCGGTCCATCCCGGCAATGCCAATCGCAGACAGCAGCCCGCCAATCGTCGTAGGGATCAGGCACACCAGCAGCGCCACCAGCACGGTCACCGTGACGACTTCTCCCTGGCCCGTCCCCTGTACGCTGAAGATCGAAAAAGGGAGCAGTGTCGCCGTTGCCAGCAGGAAGACAATCGTGAGCGCCGCCAGCAGAATGTTGAGCGCGATTTCGTTGGGCGTCTTCTGCCGCTTCGCACCTTCCACCATGCCGATCATACGGTCGAGAAAGGCCTCGCCGGGATTGGTGCTGATTCGCACGACCAACCAATCAGACAGCACCCGTGTACCCCCCGTGACCGAACTGCGATCCCCGCCACTCTCGCGGATGACCGGAGCGCTTTCGCCCGTGATTGCGCTCTCGTCAACGGAGGCCACGCCTTCAATCACTTCGCCATCCCCTGGGATGGTGTCACCCGCCTCGACCAGCACAAGGTCATCTTTGCGCAGCGTGGTCGCAGACACCGGGGTAACACGTCCACTGCGTTCCGGGCTGCTCAGTTTCTTGGCTGTAACATCGCGCCGCGCTTTCCGCAGGGCATCGGCCTGCGCCTTGCCGCGCCCTTCCGCCATCGCCTCAGCAAAATTCGCGAAGATCACGGTAAACCACAGCCATACTGCCACGGCAAAGACGAAACTGGCGCGTTCACGCGGAAATTCACCCTGACCTGTGAGCGCTGCTTGCAGCCACAGGAAGCTGGTGACCACTGCCCCCGCTTCCACAATGAACATCACCGGGTTGCGGATCTGGGTGCGGGGGTCCAGTTTGCGCAGCGCGGCGACTGCTGCCCGCCCCATGATCTGCGGATCAAACAGCGGACGCGCCTTATTCTGTGTTTCGAGTGTCATCGTTCATGCCATCCCTTCCATTCCTTCGTCCACCGATGAGCGCTTCACGCGCCCACCATGATCAGATGTTCCACAATAGGGCCAAGTGCCAGCGCCGGGAAGAACGTCAGCGCGCCGACGATAATGACCACGCCAATCAGCATCACAACGAACAGCGGGGTATGGGTTGGCAGCGTCCCTTCACCTGCAGGTACCCGCTTCTTACGGGTCAGCGACCCGGCAATGGCCAGCACCGGCAGCGCCACCCAGTAGCGTGCAAACAGCATGGCAAAGCCCAGCGCCGTGTTATAGAACGGCGTGTTGGCATTAAGCCCGGCAAATGCGCTGCCGTTGTTGTTCGCGGCAGATGAGAAGGCGTACAGGACCTCGCTGAAGCCGTGAGCGGTTGGCTGCGTGTTGTAGATCGAAGCGACCCCGGTTTCCGTCACGACGGCAACTGCCGTCCCCAACAGCACTGCAATTGACGGCACGAGGATGGCAATCGCTGCCATCTTCATCTCAAACGCTTCGATTTTCTTGCCGAGGTACTCCGGTGTGCGTCCAACCATCAGCCCGGCAACAAACACGGCAACCACCGCGAACATCAGCATGCCATACAGTCCAGATCCCACACCGCCGTAAATCACCTCGCCAAGCTGCATCAGCCACATCGGCACCAGCCCCCCCAGCGGCATATACGAGTCGTGCATAGCGTTCACCGACCCGTTGGACGCGGCTGTCGTCGCCGTTGTCCACAAGGCAGAGTTCACCACGCCGAAGCGCGCTTCCTTGCCTTCCATGTTGCCGCCGGGCATCGCATCCGTCGGGTGCTGTGCCACGTCAGCCGGATACGCCGGGTTGCCGCCCTGTTCGGCCAGCACCGTCATGCTCAGCAGCACAACAAACACAATCGTCATCGCTGCCAGCACTGCCCAGCCCTGGCGTGTATCTCCCACCATCCTGCCGAAGGTGTAGGTGAGGGCCGCCGGAATCAACAGTATTGAGAGCATCTGGATAAAGTTGGAGAGCGGCGTCGGGTTTTCCAGGGGGTGCGCGGAATTTACGTTGAAGAAGCCACCGCCGTTTGTGCCGAGCTGCTTAATGATGATCTGGGACGCGGCAGGCCCCACAGCAATCACCTGTTCTGTAACGAGATTTCCGTCACCATCCGCGCTGGGCTCCACTAGCTGCGCTGTCTGATAACTGTCAAACGTCTGTACGACCCCCTGCGACACCAGCGCAGCCCCGCCGATGACGGAAAGCGGCAGCAGAATATAAAGTGTGCTGCGCGTCAGGTCCACCCAGAAATTGCCGACACTATGCGCGGCGCGGCTGCGTAAGCCGCGAATCAGTGCAACCAGGACGGCCATGCCGGTTGCGGCAGAAACAAAGTTCTGCACAGTCAGCCCTGCCATCTGCGTCAGATAGCTCAGGGTCGCTTCACCTGCGTAACCCTGCCAGTTGGTATTGGTGGCAAAGCTGATGGCCGTGTTAAAGGACGAGTCGGGCGTCACCGCGCCTAACGCCATCGGATTAAGGGGCAGCGATGCCTGAAACCGTTGTAAGGCATACACCACGATCAGACCAAGCGCGTTGAACAGCAGCATCGCCAGCGCGTAGGTCTTCCAGTTCATCTCCATCTCTTCGCGCGTGCCGAACAGGCGGTAGAGCACGCGCTCCACTGGGCCGAATAGTCTGTTGACTGCCGACCGGCCCTCATAGACGTTTGCCATATATGCGCCAAGCGGCTTGACCAGCAGCAGCACAACAACGACGAACAATACCAACTGAACCATGCCGTTTACGGTGGGGGTCATGAGAAAATCTCCGGTTTCAACAGCGCGACGACCAGGTAAATCATCAGCGCCAGTGCGATTAAGCCAACGATGAGATAGAGGGCGTTCATCTCAACCTCCCTGAATGCGGTCTGCAAGTTCAACAAAGCCCCATGACAGGGCGAAGAACAGCACTAAGAAACCAATGAAGGCGATATCTTCCATCGGGAATCCTCCTCTTGCGGGTGAACGTGACTGTTATATCAGCCACGCTGATCAAAAGTCCGCAAGAATGCCCAGGCGAAGCGTCAAAAATCCGTAAAGATGCGCGGATGACGTCTGTGATTGCTGTGTTTTGCCAGCGCTGGTTTGACCTGGCGCTGCGGAGTGGGACGGGGAGAAAAATGGACTGAAATGGACTGAAACGAAGCGCTGAAGCTGAAGACGAGCGAACGCGCAGCACGCAGCGCACTCGGTCTGGGGCAAACCCTGCCGCAGCATGACACTGGCAAACCGGCCTGACCGCCCGAAAAACGTTGGCAGACAGCGGTCGTCCGCCGGGTAGACGGGGGATCCGCGGCTGTGCCTCCAACGTCTTGCCCTGTTCGAGTACATCGAGATCTGGTACAACAGGCAGCGTATCCACGCCGCTCTGGACGGACTCAGTCCAGCCGTGTTAGAGCAGCCGTTTCTGTCCAGACAATTGGCACGCGCCATCAGGTCGGGCGTAATCTCGTCCATCATCGGAGGAAGTAATGGGTAATCCTACAGCAGCAGCAGTGCTTGACAACAACTCCCTTATCCTGGTCGCTGGTGCGGGTGGTTTCATCGGCGGGGCCTTGGTACGGTATTTTCACAATCAGGGGTTCCAGCGCATTCGCGCCGTCGATAAAAAACCGCTGTCAGACTGGTATCAGGTCCTGCCAGAGGCAGAAAATCTCTGTCTTGATCTGAGCCACCCTGAGTCCTGCGCGCAGGCCTGTGATGGGGCCAAAGAAGTGTATAACCTGGCGGCAGACATGGGAGGTATGGGTTTCATTGAGAACTTCCGCGTGGAGACCTTGCGCAGCGTCCTGATCAACACGCATCTGATCGAGGCGGCACACCACGCAGGCGTGGAGCGCTATTTCTTCGCGTCGTCCGCCTGCGTTTACAATACCGACCTGCAGCAGGACCCGAACGTCCGCGCGCTGAAAGAATCCGACGCCTACCCCGCGCGGGCTGAACGAGGCTATGGCTGGGAGAAGCTCATCTCGGAAATGTTCTGCGAAGAATACTGGGCTGAACGTAAGCTGAAGACCTTTATCGCCCGTTTCCATAACGTCTACGGTCCCTATGGCACATGGGACGGCGGTCGCGAAAAAGCGCCAGCCGCCCTGTCTCGCAAAGTGATCGCTGCGGAAGACAGCGGTGATCTGCGCATCGAAATCTGGGGAGACGGAAGCCAAACGCGCAGTTTCATGTACATCGATGACTGCGTTAAAGGGATCGACATGATTACGCACTGCGATGACCTGATCGCGACTCCCATCAATCTGGGAACCAGGGAATTGATTTCCATCAACGATCTCGTCAGTATGATCGAATCCATCGCAGGGGTCACGTTGGAACGGCACTATAAGCTGGATGCACCGCGCGGTGTGGCCGGACGTAACAGCGACAATACGTTCATCCAGCAGGTGCTGGGCTGGGAGCCAGATACCCCCTTACGCACCGG
Source organism: uncultured Anaerolineaceae bacterium (assembly GCA_964592955.1). Lineage (GTDB taxonomy): Bacteria > Chloroflexota > Anaerolineae > Aggregatilineales > Phototrophicaceae > CAZQIJ01. The sequence goes on along the minus strand of CAZQIJ010000105.1, from coordinate 4,500 downwards.
CATGGAACAGACTTACCACTGGATCAGGCAGCAGTACCTCGACCGTAAGGCCGGCAAGCGCACCGTGATCTAGCGTGGCTGAAGGGTTCGCGGGAGCGCTGCGCCGCGGCGCGCCACAGTGCGCAGATGCCGCATCCCCGGATCACGCTGCCTGTGCCGGGCACAGCCGAGGGCCAGGATCCGCATATTGTGTCGTGCTACAAGGCGCGTTATCCTGATAGAGAGAATTCAAGCACAGTAAGCAGGTGAACTTTGAGCGTCGAGACCGATACGAGTTTGCTGAATGACTATGAGGGGATCAGGCGGCGGGAATATACGCTGATTACCGACATCCTTGAAGTGCTGCCGCGCATCAACAATCTGCCTGAAAATGCGACCACCGAAGCCCGCGATGCCCTGTTTCATGCAGATCACCCGTTTCTGATGGTGTTTGTAGGCCCATTCAGTTCGGGCAAATCCAGCCTCATCAATGCGCTGGTGGGCAGCAGCGATCTGCTGGCCGTGGGCCCGGTCCCCACCACCGATCGTATCAGCATTCTGCGCTGGGGAGAAGACCCGCAGCGCATGGATTCCGGCGGCAGTACCGATACAGTGTTTCATCCTGCGCCGCTGCTGAAGAAAGTGAGCCTGGTAGATACCCCTGGGCTGGAGTCAGTCTTCCAGAAACATGAAGACACCACCCGCCGCTTTCTGCACCGCAGCGATGTCGTGATTCTGGTGATGCTGGCGACACAGGCCATGACCGCAAGCAATGTCGAGTACATCCAGCATCTGCGCGAGTATGGCAAGAAGGTGATTATCGTCATTAACCAGGTTGATCTGCTATCGCCGGAAGACGCAGAAAAAGTGCGGCAGTATGTGCTGGATCAGAGCCAGAGTCGTCTGGGATTCATACCGCAGGTGTGGATGGTATCTGCCAGGCAGGGACAGGCAGCGCGGCAGTCGGGTACGCTGGACGCCGCCCTGTGGACCGCCAGCGGCCTGAACCAGTTCGATGATTACGTTGCGCGCCAGCTTGGGGATTTGGAGCGCGTGCGCCAGAAACTGCAAACGCCGCTGCAAATTATGCAGAACGTCACCACGTCTGCGCTGGCGCGTGTGCGCGCAGACCAGGCGGTTCTGGATCATTACCAGGCGATCCGCGAAAATGTGGAACAGCAGCTTGGCGCGCAGCAGCGCGAGCAGCAGAAGGCGGTACGCGAAAGCGGGCAGGAGATCAGCGAGAAATTCGGCGCAACCGCCATGCGCGGCAGCGAGGCGCTGCGCGAGATCTTCAGCTTCTCGCAGGCCTTGCGCGCGTTTCTGCGCGGCCTTAGCGAAATGGTTGGCCTGGCGCGCCTGCTGCGGCGCGGCGAGAAACCCTCCTATGTGCGCGAAGCCTTCGAACGGCGCAAGACATTCGAACCGCTGACGGAGCTGAACCGTATTTACCAGCGCCTGGGGCCGCGTCTTGAAGGGCGTGACCTTCAGGATATCGACGATCTGGCAAAATACGCGCAGAAAGAGATCCGTGCGCTGCCAGCGGCGATTCAGTCTAAGGTGATCGGGACAGTACAGGCCCCCACTACCTACGACCGCCGCGCGCTGCAGGAAGTGCAGCCGCAGTTGGACGCTATCGAAGAAGAGGCGCGCGTGCTGGAAACCGATAACATCGCGCATGGGGTGCGTAATGCCATGATCGTGCTGGCTGTGTGGGAACTGCTGGTGCTGGTGGTGACGATTTTCGTACTGCTGCAAGGCGCATGGGCGGATAGTCCGCAGATTCTGCTGGTGGTGGTGGTGCTGTTCCTGGCGCTTGGCATGGGGGGGCTGGTTCTCATGCCGCTGGCAGGGCGTCTGTTTGAGAACCAGTATACCAACCGGCTGCTCAAGCTTCAGGCGCGCTATCTGGATACCCTGACAGTGGGCGCAGACCGGCAGATCGACTACAGTATGCGCCTGCGCCGGGATGTTGTCTCCCCGCTTACCCGCCTCGTGGAAGCGCAGGCCACCATTCACACCGAACAGCTCGTGCGCCTGCAGCAGGCAGAGCAGGAAATGGCGCGCATCGAGACAGAGCTGAACAAACTTGGCAAACGATCAATTCTGGGAATGCGAGTTTAAGCAATGATGTTCAACGTACTGGAAGGCCCGCTCGCCATACTGCGCGAGCAAGAAGTGAACCTGCTGGCCGATGCAGCGTCCGTCCTGGGAGCGATGAATGCAGACGAAGACCGTGCCCGGCTGCTGGAAGTGGCACAGGACCTGCGCGAGCTGTTCTTTCTGGTGGTCATAATCGGTGAGTTCAATTCTGGCAAGTCCACCTTCGTGAACGCGCTGGTGGGTGAGGAACTGCTGCCGATGGGTATCACCCCGACCACCGAGAAAATTGAGCTGATCCGTTACAGCGAGACGCCGAACCGTACCCCCACCCTGCGCGATGACAGCCTGCGCGAGTGGCAGCACCCCAACACCGGCGCGCCCGGTGTCGCCATTGTCGATACGCCGGGAACCGGGTCGGTCTTTCAGAAACACGAGACAACCGCCAAGACCTTCCTGCATCGCAGCGATCTGGTCATCTTTGTGATTTCTGCCAAGCGCGCATTTGCCGAAACCGAGCGCATTTACCTGGAGATGGCGAAAAACTACGGCAAGAAGGTGATCCTTGTCGTCAATCAGATTGACCTCCTGGAACCCGCCGAGCGTGAGACCGTCCGGCGCTTCGTGGAACAACAGGTTAAGGAATTCCTGGGGCTTCAGCCGCTGATTTTTCTCGTCTCTGCCAGGCAGGCCCTGGCGGCGCAAAAGGCCGGCAGCGGCGATCTGGCGGGGCTGGACGCGGTACGCGCCCACCTGCGCGGGGTCTTAAGCGAGTCGCCCCCGGCCAAGCAGAAGCTGCTGTCGCAGCTTGACCTGGGGCGCAGCATGGTTCGCCGCTATTCCGAGACGGCACAGAAGAAAGTTGATCTCATCACCACAGATACCGCCAAAGTGCGGCAGGTGCAGCAGGAGCTGCAGCAGCAGTCGCTGGGGCTGGATGGGCAACTGCGGACGGCGCGGGACGAAGTAGACCACGTCTTCGAAGGGATTCGCCAGCGCGGGTTGAATTTCATCAACACGCATCTCTCGGTGCGGCTGGTGGGGCGTTCTCCTGGCCGAGACAAACTTCAGGCAGAATTTCAGGAAGTCGTCATCGGTCGCGCGCTGCGCGACATCAACGAGGCGACAACCGGCTATGTGAACGCGGTCATCGATAACAGCCGTATGTACTGGCGCGGCGTCATTGACCGGCTGAACCAGATCCAGGAGCTGATGGAGCAGGAAGTGGGCGGGCTGGATGCGGGAGTTTATGCCCAGCAGCGCGAAAGCCTGCAGGAAGCCATCGAAATCGCAGAGGGCGAGCTGCGCACCTATTCCACCGGCAGCATCGTCAGCGAAATCCAGCAGATTTTTGAAGCCAACATGAGCGGGTTCATCACCAGTACGCTGGCGGCGCTGGGTGGCGTGATCGCCATGATCGTAGCCATCGCTACGCCGGGCAGCCTGGCAGCGTATGCAACTGCATCGCTGGCGTTTGTGATTGGGCTGCCGGTTGCTGCGATTGGCGGTTACGCGGCGTGGCGCTATTACCGTAAGGTGACGGATGACACGCGCGCGGATTTCAACGAACGGGTGAACCGGCTGGAGAACACCTACCGCGAAGCGCTGGACAGCCTCACGCGCAAAGAACGGATGCGCCTTGCGCACTATGGAACGCAGGTGCTGACGCCCATCTTCAGCAAACTGGAAGCGCTGACCAAACGCCACACCGACCAGCGCGATAAGCTGCATGGGCTGGTTGAGCGCATCGATACACTGCGTAATAATATCGAAGACGCCCGTTAGTACCGCCCGGCGAAAACAGGTAAGCCGTAACGAATTGTGGTGCAGGGGCATGGCGTGCCGTGCTCACCTGCTTATGGATTGCCACCGCTGACTACCAGCAGCAGAGGGGCGCGGCCCGCCGCACCCCTCCCGCAACCGCATCGAACGCATTCCGGCACTGCAAAAGCACATCAACCCTTTACCGCACCAGCCGTAAGCCCTTCCAGGATGCGGCGCTGGAAAACCAGGACCAGCACAATCAGCGGTACCGTAACGACCACCGATGCAGCCAGGATTTCCACAATCGGCTCCTGCCGCGCGATGCGCCCGCTGAACAGCGCAATCGCCACCGTAACAGGCCGCGCCGCCGGGTTAATGTTCGTAAATGTCAGTGCAAACAGATACTCGTTCCAGGCTGAAATAAACGACAGCAGCCCGGTGGTGACCAGCGCGGGAGCCGTCAGCGGCAGCAAGATCATGTAGAACGTTTGGAACGAGTTTGCGCCATCCACCAGCGCTGCCTGTTCAAGTTCGGCTGGCAGCCCTTTGAAGAAGCTCGTCAGCGTCCAGACCGTGAACGGCAGCGTCAGCAGGGGATAGGTGAGGATGAGTGAACTGAGCTGGCCAAACGCCCCAACCTCGTTGACGATATCGAAC
>CAZQIJ010000104.1:0-12038 GCA_964592955.1 uncultured Anaerolineaceae bacterium | reverse complement strand
CTACAACATCATTGACGGCCACCGCCAGGACGAGCTGCGGCGGCGTTCCGGCGTGTGAACCTGGTGATAGCGGCGGTTTTGTGGTCCAATGTCCGGCAGAATTCACGTGCCAGCGAAAGGCTGACCCATGACCATCTCCCAAACCTCCCTCAGGATTACGGACGCAGAGCACCGTGCGCGCTGCGCCGCGCTGCTGGAGACCATCACCCGGCTCAACTGCGGCGGCGTCGTGCTGTTCGACGCAGACTACATCAAGTACTACACCGGCTTCGCCTTTATCCCTACCGAGCGCCCGATGGCCTTCGTCATGAACGCCAACGGCGAACGCGCGCTGTTCGTCCCGCGCCTGGAAGTTGAACACGCCCAGGCCAACGCCCTCATCGACCGCGTGGATCACTACCTCGAATACCCCGCAGACCCGCATCCCATGCACATCCTCACGCAAACCCTGCGCGCGATGCGTGTCGCGGCGCTAACAGGCTCAACCCTCGCCGCAGACAGCGACGGCTACCCCTGGATTTTCGGCTATCGCGGCCCCAGCCTGTCAGACGCAGCCCAGGCGACTGTCGTGCAGGTTCGCAGCTATATCGAGGATCAGATGGCCATCAAATCCCCGGCGGAGCTTCACCTGCTGCGCGAAAGCTGCAAATGGGCACACCTGGCGCACGTCCTGTTGCAGCGCTACACCCGCCCCGGCGTAACCGAAACCGAGGTCGAGCGGCGCGCCTCCAACGAGGCCACCAGCGCCATGCTGGACGCCATCGGGCCGATCTACCGTGGGCAGAGCAGCTATTACGCCGGGGCCATTGCCGGGTATCGTGGGCAGATCGGGCGCAACGCCGCCATCCCGCACGCGCTGGCCAACAACCTGACGTTTGAGGCCGGGGATGTGCTGGTGACCGGGGCCAGCGCGCCCGTGTGGGGCTACGTGAGCGAACTTGAGCGCACGATGATTCTGGGCACGCCAAACGACGACCAGCGCCGTTACTTCGAGCATATGGTAGCGCTCCAGGATATCGCGCTTGAGGCCATTCGTCCGGGGCGGCTGTGCGCCGAGGTGGATCATGCCGTGCGCGCCTATTACACGCAGCATAACCTGATGGACTACTGGAAGCATCATGTGGGGCACTGCATCGGCCTGCGCTATCACGAAGGGCCGTTTCTGGACCTGGGCGACGCCACCACGATCCAGCCGGGGATGGTGTTTACTGTGGAGCCGGGCCTGTATGTGCCGGGGTTGGGCGGCTTCCGCCACTCCGATACCGTCGCCGTCACCGATGACGGTATCGAGATGCTCACCTATTACCCGCGCGACCTCGCCAGCCTCACGCTGCCGGTATAGGCGCGCGGAAGGTTCATCACCCAGGCCGCGGCGCTACAGGCCATCATCCCGGACGGGTTCCCCCAGACTGTTTTTCGGCTGCGGCAGCACGCACACCCCCACAACACGGGTCAGGCTGTCGCAACGTCAGAAACCGTCAGCGATTAGCCGAGTCTTCGCCAGAGGAAATCTTCCTCTGGCACCAAACCTCACCGCCCTCATAGGGTACCCGCCGGGCAAATATTGCGAAATCTGCCCCGCGTGTGCGATAATTCCGGTTACAAACCAGTTCAGGAGTTATAAAGATGCCAGTCTCGGTTGAGTGGCTGGATGATGCGCAGACGATTCTGCTGTGCAAACTGAGGGGCGAATGGGATTGGAAAGCGGTTCACGACGGCATCGACCGGCTGAAGCGGCTGGCCGCGGCAGTGCCCCGTGCCTACGTGGTCATGGATGTTTCGGAAGCCGGCCCGCTCCCGCAGGATGCGCTCAGGTACTTCGCGAACGTTCAGGCGGCGCTGGGCGAGAACGTCCACTGCGTTATGCTCGTGGGTACGCACCCGCTGGTGCGCGTGCTGTTCGAGGTAATGTCGCGCGTGCGCCGCAACCACAACCGCAGAGTCTTCCTCATGGAAAGCCTTAGCAGCGCCGTGAATCGCATCGCCGCGCAGCAGACATCCGGCAAACCAGCCTGAGTCGTTACGGCAGTGGGTCACCGCATGCCGAGACCCACTGCTGATGCATTTACCCTGATGTGTGATCGCTGCTCAGGGGCGTGCAGCGCGGCGTCCCCGCTATTCGCCCACCGTGAACGGCCAGGACGCCAGTACCGAGTAGCCGTCGTCCAGCATCAGGCGCGCTTCATAGTCGCCAGGCGGCAGCATTTCTTCGCCCAGGCTTTCCGCATCAAACGTCACGGTGCCGCTCACTGCCGCGCCCGTATAGGCGTAGGCCCAGTAACCGTTGTAGAGATCGGCCTCACCCGCCGCATAGATGGCCACCCAGTCCAGGCGCAGACCAGGCGCGTTCTCCCAGCGCACCGTAATCGGTTCGGCGGCGGCAAATGTATCCTGCTCGGTGAAGATGCGCGGCTGCGCGCCAGCCTCCACCACCGTAAACGGCGCGCGAGACACAGTGCTGCCGTCCGGGTCTACCAGCACCGCCGCATACACGCCAGGCTCCAGGCTGCCGGTGCCAAAGGTCACGCTGCCATGGAAGCTGGCTTCGTAGGGCGGCAGCCACATCAGCAGCGTGTCGCTGTCTTCCGCCACGATGCCGATCGCGTCTGCATTTTCGCCGTTGGGCGCGTGATACTGCACGACGACGCGCTCGCCCCGTTCCACACGGTGCTGATCCACCGCCACGAAATAGGGCGGCGTGACCGGCGTGGTGATCAGCGTGGAAACAACCGCGCGGTGATCCGACGGGTACGGGATGACTTCGATATCGGCGTCCGGGCCTTCGCCCACCACTTCGCTGTACTGAACCTGGATGTCGCCAGCGGCCAGCACCAGGTCGATGCGGTCCACCATTTCGCCAGGGTTCAGGCGCGGGTAGGGGTAGCCATACGTCCAGGTGATGCCGGGGACGGCCACCGGGTCTGGATGCGCGGCGCGGAACGTATCGACGAACCCCGCCGCTTCTGCCGCCTGCGTAACCGGCCACGCGACCGCCATCGTCATGCCTTCGCGCAGCCCCACCGCCGCCTCGGTCCAGTCCAGATGTGAAGGCGTGTTGAAATCGCCCGTCAGCACCACCGGGATCCCCTGTTCCTGTAGGGTTGCGGCGGCCTCCAGGTACGGCGCGAGGTCTGGCAGGCGGGTTTCTTCTTCAAGCTGCAAAACGTCTTCCAGCGCCGCGCCATCGCGCACGGCGTATGGGCCGTAGGGGTCAGAGGTCAGGTGGACGTTCATCGCGGCGATGATCTGCCCTGGGCGGATCTGCACATATACATAAAGCCCATCCGCCGCCGGGGGATCGATGAGCGGGAAGCGCGAGATGATGTGCGTGCGTTCGCTGTAATGCTGCCAGCCGAGCGCTTCGGCGATGCGGCGGGTGTTGCCGGTTGGCTCCTGCAGGCCGACGACATCGGCCTTCGCCGCGCGGATGGCTTCCACCACCCCGCCGAAATCCACCAGTTCGCCACCCACCCAGATGTTAAACGTCATCACGCGCACGGTGGTCGGCGCGGGATCTACGGTTTGTGTCTGCGCAGACGCAGCAGTTACGGCCAGCAGCAGCAGCCAGAAGCTCAACAGGATTCGTTTAAGGGTCATCGCAGGCATCTCCTGATAAAGGTACAATGCATGCAGATTGTGAAGACTCCGCGTTAAGCGCCTGAGAACCAATGATTAAGGAAGACCCATGCCCGCATATGCCGATCACGTTCGTGAACTCGATTCAGAGATCGACGCCGATTTCTGGCGTAACCCTCACGGTGTGGACGTTGAGCACGACACGCTGCGCTTCCTCTATGTGCCGGATCACGTCATGTCGTTCATCGCGGCACAGCTCGCCCGCATGGTTTATCGCTACCAGATCGATAACATCGCCACCCGCCAGCAGATCACGCACGCGGTCATGATCACGATGGGGGGCATGCTCCCCGGTGTGCTGCTGCATGATCATCTGGCCTGGACCCTGAACAAGAACATCCCGGCCATCGCCTTTGGGACGATGGGCGTCAAGTATTATGCCGGGCCAGGCCAGCCGCTGGACGAACCGCGCATCCTGCACCCGTTGTCCATTGACGTGACCGGCAGCGTGGTGGGGGTCATCGAAGACCTGGTGGATCTGGGCGGGACGGCGCGCTTTGTGGCGCAGTATCTGCGCGAGGAACGCGGCGCGGCCCGCATCGTGCTCATCGCGCCGTACCTCAAGAGCCGCATCGCCCCGCACGAGATGGACGTGATTTCCTACGGCAACGTCCCGAAAGACACCTGGATCATCACACCGCGCGAAAAGATCGAGACGCTGGTGAAGCGCGTCCCCGTGTGGCGCGATCACGGCGCATCGCTGAAGACGTGCGAAGACAACCTGATCCGCATCGGCTATCCGCGCTATCTGGTGGATATCTACCTGCGCGCCACCTACGAGCGCGGCTAGCACGGCAATAAACGGCAGTAAGATGAGGATGCGGGGGTGCAGGGGGCTTCGCTCCCTGCCGGGGTCATAGAGGCAGGGCCCCTATACACGCGCTGTGCGTTTCACCCTGCATCTTGGTCTTGTCCTGGTACGACTGGACAAACCAAAACGAATACGCACAATCGTCCGCCCCAAAATCCGGCGGTTTTGAATGGGGTGATCCATTAGCACCGCGCGGCGCTGGTGCGCGCGCCACCTGCGCACGGGCGATGCACCATCGTCGTTTAAGAAATTTGCAGATATTTCTCTGCTGTGTTAGATTTCCCGATGCTATCCGCAAACAAAGCGAACCGCGCACGGTGTTGGCTCACCAGCGCGGTTCTGTCCCAAACGCTGTAGAAGGCAGTGCTTGGGCTGCCACGCATTGTACTTGATCCTGCCGGATTTTTCCGCGCTGGATCGGCGGCCCCTTCACCCCCTTCCCTGGGAGGCTTTGTTTTCTTACGCCCCTCGCGGCGCTTAAGGAGACTGATTCATGCACAGTTCATCCGTTTTTACCCGTTTCGCTGGCTATTTGCGCGTCAGCAAGGAGGATCGTGACAGCCGCTCGCTGATCTGGCAGCGCCACGCGCTGACGGCCTGGGTAACCAGGAACGGCGGCCAGCTTGTCAGCTTCTATCAGGACGATGGAATTTCCGGTATTACCCTGGAGCGTCCCGGCCTGCTGGAGATGCTGATGGATGCGCGGCGCGGGCTGTTCGATGCCATTGTCGTGTACCGCTTTGATCGCTTTGACCGCAGCCGTGTCAATTCCCTCGTCCTGAAAGCGTTCGTCCGTCACGAATTGGGCGTGGCGGTGCTTTCCACCATAGAGCCGTCAGAAGAAACCGACGGCGATGAGGGATTGTATATGGAGGGTGTGCGCGAGTGTGCCTCAGAATATTACCTCAGCAACACCAGCGCCGATATTGCCAGGTCGAAGCGGGAACGCACCAAGAGCGGGCTTCACAACAACCAGGCACCTTTTGGGATGAAGAAGGATAAAAGCGGTGTGCTGATTCCGGATGAGGAAACCTTGCCGGGTTTGCAACTGCTGTTCATGGAATACAGCGGGGGCAAGTACAGCGATACGCAGGTCGCCAACCTGCTGAATGAACACGGTTACAGGACATCGCGTGGCAATCCTTTTTCAAAAGACACCGTGCGCGAAATCCTCCAGAATCGCGTCTACATCGGGGAAGTGCGTTACGTGTCGCGCGGGCACAAGATTGCCGAACCCGGAAGCGGGGATTTCTCGGAGGCTTCTTTTGCCGGTAAGCACGAACCCGTCATTGATCGTGAATTGTTTGAAACCTGCCAGCGTATTCGTGAAGGTCGTGCTTCGCATCACAGCAGCCCATCGCAGCCCGCGCCCTACATTCTGCGTGACCTCGTCTATTGCGAGCGGTGCGTAAACCAGCCTGTGGAGGGCAGCGCCATCCGGGATTGGGGCAAGATGAGGCTGAACCGGGGCAACAATACCATCTACTACCTGAACTGCCGGTCATCCCAGTTTGGCGTGAAGTGCGGGCAGAAAGGTGTGCGGCGTGAAGCCCTTACAGAGCATTTTCTGCAAGTGCTGTTCGCGCTGAAAGTGCCAGAGGCCTGGCAGCGGGCATTTTGTGAACGTGTGAAAAGCAGTGATGACCGCCACGTGCTTCACAGGCGGTTGGAGAGCATCACAGCAATGGTTGGGGCATTGGGGTTTAACTGGCAGCATGGGTTTATTGCTGATAAAGACGAGTACATCCAGAAGCGCCATGCGCTTTACCGTGCTGTCGTTAAGACGCGCCTCGATGACTACGATGGGGCAGAGGTGTTTATGGACTACATCTCCAGGAAGTGGCGCGCCTGCGAAGATAATGTGACGGCACAGAACATGCTGCTTCGGGAGTTCATCGAACGTGTTGAGGTGCGGGATGAGCTGATCGCGCGGATTGTATTTGTGGACAACCTGACTGCGAACATCACAAACTAGACAAAAAATAAGATCAGCACTTTTATGCTGATCTTATTAACTCATAATCCGGAGCTGACGGGTTTCGAACCCGCGATCTCTGCCTTGACAGGGCAGTATGTTAACCGCTACACCACAGCTCCTGGCTCAAACAGATTCGCAGCGCTTGCCAACTAAAGCTGGCGTCTGCTATGAATTTGTTGCAGGGGGTTGTACCTGCTTGATGTTGTGAATAATAGCAGTCCGCCTACGGAGTGTCAAGGGCGATTTCGCCAGTCGGCGCGGCTTCTTCCGGTTTTTCTACCACACCGACCCCCGCGCGCAGGCGCAGCCATGCACCGGGGGCGATGCGGCGCGTCGCCCCGCTGACGTTGGTCACGGCGGGCAGGCCGATCTCGCGCAGGATGATCGACCCGTGCGACAGGTCGCCCCCGGTTTCGACCACCACGCCAGCCACCAGCCCGAAGGTGGGGATCCAGCCAGCATCGACAGACCGCGCCACCAGGATCGTCTCCGCGATCTCGAAGCCCTCTGGCAGCCGCGCGGCGGGTTCGTCCAGCACCCAGGCGCGCCCATACACATCGCCCCGCGTGAGGCTGACGCCTTTCAACTGCGCCTCGGCGGGCAGCGGCAGCGCGCCGTCGCGGAAGGTTTCGAGATCGTCGAACCGGCGCAGCAGGTCTGGCAGGTGATAGCGCTTCAGGTCATCGATTTCGGCCTGACGCCTGGCGAAGAAGCCGGGATCCGGCGTCCAACCCTGGGCCATGCGGCGCACCTCGGCGATGTCCATGTGCCACAGCGCCGCGGTGGACGGCAGCGCGCCGCGTTCGACAAGCTCTGCCGCGCGTGCCAGCAGCCCGGCGCGCACATGGCCGAAGCCGCGCATGATGTCGTGCCGCCACTGTTCGCGGGCACGGATGGCGCGCCCGGCCTGAAACCACAGCGGGAAGGTGAGCAGCGCGAGGGCAGAGCGCCGCGGCTGACCTTCGCGCACGCGCACCGGGGACGCGCTGGCCACCAGCAGCGGCAGCGGATCCTCACGATAGCGCGGGCGGGCGATATCGCTCTCATAGATGCCGCGATGACCGTAACGCGCCAGGTATGGCGTCCACAGGCGCATGAACGCCGCATGATCCTCTGGCAGTTCGCCGCGCAGCAGCCGTTCACGCAGGTCTTCATCGCGCTCCACCAGCGCCTGCAGCGGTTCCAGCTCAGCAAACATGCCCGTGCTTACGGTTTCGTGGCGGGCGGCGTGGGCTTCCAGCGTACCAAAGGCGCGCAGCAGCAGCAGCATGGGGCCGATGGCCGCCGTGAGCGCAAACATCTCTGTGACGAGCGCGGTATAAAGCCAGCGCATTTCGTCAATCAGCCCTTCCAGGCTGACATCGAGCGACTCCTGCCGTTTTTCCATCTCGGCGGTGCGGCGGCGGACGGCGCTGGCGGCGCGCAGTTGGGCGAGCGCGAAACGCGGCAGGACGAGGCGCAGCGTCTTGGCGACCATCCGGCGCACGTTCACGCCATAATGACGCTCCGCAGCGCCGCCGATGTTATCTGTGACCATGCGCGACGGCAGGCCGAAGCTGCGCATCATCTCCGTGAGCAGCGACAGGTTGATATACGGGCGACCGGCGAAGACCTCGATGAAAGGCCGCGCCGCTGGCAGGCGCGCGTCGAACTGGCGGTAATAGCCGAAGAGATCGCGCGAGCAGGACTCCACGACGCTGGTCATGAAGCGCGAGGGCAGCGGCGGCAGGATCTCTTTGTGGTTGGCGATGGTGAAGTGCTCGTCGCGGCGCACCGGGCGGGTGATGGGGCGGGCCTGCACCAGCCAGCAGCGCTGGCCGTCATCGGCCCATTCGATATCCCAATCGCGCTCGCCCAGCCAGCGGCGCACGTCGCGCAGCAGCGCCTGAAGCCGCGCCTTCCAGCTTGTGGCCTCGTCCTCGAACGTCCAGCGTTCCCAGCCGCGCAGTTTGGGCAGCAGCAGCGTTTCGCCGCCCACCTCGCCAGCGACCAGCTTATCTGCCGTGCCGCCGGTGAAGTTCACCATGTCATCTTCATATTCGACCTCGGTAAACGCGACCCCGGCCACGCGCGCCTCCACCATCTCCATGATGAGCACATCGCGGCGCAGCGGGCGCACGGCGGCGAATTCGCCGGTTTGCAGGTCAAGGATGGCCGAGGGCTGGGGGCGCATGACCGAGGACCACACGCGGCACAGCGCATCTGCCAGCGCGCGCGGGTCCTGCGCGTCCACATGCAGCACCGTCTGAAAGTAACCGGCCATGCTTTCGTCTGCCCGGTCTTCCACCGAAAAGGCAGAGCGCACCGCCACAGGCCGGGTGAATTTCGGCAGCCCGATGTAACGCAGCAGCGCGGCGGCATCTGGCACCACAACGCCGCCAGGCGTGTTCACGATCAGCCCGGCCAGCATCCCCAGGTCGATGACCGCATCCAGCAGCACGACGCCTTTGGGCACACGCAGGCCGATGCGCGCGGCTTTATCCAGCATCGCGCCTTTCTGCCCCACGCGGTGGAGCGGTGCGCGGCCCGCCCCCAACGGAAAAAAGAGTTCACCCTGCATAAATCGTCAACTTTCGCGCGAGGTCTGCAACCTCGTGTGCATAGGCGTCTGGCTGTTCGAGCATGGGAAAATGATCCCACGCCGGGATGACGCGCACAAGATGATTTGGAAACAGACGCTTATAATCCTCAAGATGGGTAACCCGCAACATCCGTTCGCGTTGTCCCCACAGCAGCGCAGTGGGCACGCGGCACGGCTCCAGCGCCCGAAACCAGCCAGGGGTGATGAGCGCAAACATGGCCGGGAAAGCCGCGCACTGCCGCGCTTCATAGGCGCTGAAGAAGCGGTCCAGCAGCACCGGCGGCACGCGGCGGTAATCGTCAAAGAGCAGGCGCTGCCACAGCGGACGTGCCAGCGGCGACGCCAGCACCCGCTGCCCCAGCGCCGCAGCACCCGGCAGGCGCATCAACTGCGGGAAGCGCCGCCGCTCCAGGTGCGCGCCCACCGGCGCATGTAAAATCAGGCCGTCCAGCACCGCAGGATGCCGCTGTGCCATCTCGATGAGCAGGGTGCCGCCGGTGCCGGTGCCCAATGCCACACGCGGCGGCGCAGCTTTGCGGCACAGCGCCGCCACATGATCTGCATAGTCCGCCAGGGTGCGCAGCGTGGGGTGCGGCGCGATTCCGTCGAACCCCGGCAGGCTTATGGCCTCCAGCCGTACATCCGGCGGCAAATGCTGCGGCACGCGCGAAAAGCGAAAACCGCCGCCCCCGTTGCCATGCACCGCAATGACCGTAATCGGCGCGGCGGATGCGCCTTGAACGGTCAGCGGTGCAGGGGGAACATGGTTCGGGTTCTGTTTCATGGGTCACCCATACTATGACGGTATATTAAGAATAGCGAGCGTGCATGAGGTCTGAATGGGCAGCGCCTGAATGCACGCTAAGGCTGTACCCGGAAAACAATCACGCATGGGGTGGGGGCGGTGCGAGACCCCTCCGTGCGAGACCCGTCCGTGCGTCAACCGCCGCATCGCCACAGGGTACTACCCCACAACGAATAGAGATGCTACACTACCGGTGCGCCAGGATCCGAGTGTTAAGAGGACTTATGAGCTACTATATGCGTTATCTGATTACCGAAGACAAGTCGGTTTCGCTGGATAGTATCGAAGTGGGATTGCGCACACAGGACCAAACCTACCGCATTCTGCGCGAGGCAGATGGCAGCACCGGCGACTTGCTGCATGGCGGTGTGGTCTATGCTCAGATCGAAATCAACAGGCCCGGCGACGAAATCTTTGACGAAGACATTGCCGAGCTGCGCGCCCTGCTGCCGCCTCCCCCCGAAGCCGGGCGCGTTCACGATGCGCTGGACCACACCACCGCGATGGTGGCCGTCGAAATCGGCTGGCAGGGGCTGGACCCCGAAGACCTGCTCGATAACATCGACCCGCTGTGGGAATGGCTGGAACGCGAATATCGCGGGCTGCTGCAAGTCGATAGCGAGGGCTTCTACGAAGGGGACGAACATCTGCTGGCGCTGTGAGTGCTGCCCCGGCCCTTACAGCGGCGCGCTGCCCACCACTACAGCGGAATACTGACCGCCATTACAGGGGCGCGGTGCTCGCCCTTACAGCGGCGCGCTGGACGAACGCAGCGGCGACATCCCCAAACAGGACTCGATGAGCGCGCAAAACTGCGCGGCCCACGCCTCATACCCCATAAACTGGCTGAGGTACGTGCGCGCCGCGCTGCCCATGCGGCTCGCCTCGTGCGGATTCTGGATGAGGTAGGCCGCCGCCTCGGCGATGGCGCGCGGGTCGGTGGTGTCCACCAGCATCCCGGTCTTGCCGCTGCGGACCATGGACGCAGGCCCGCCGCGCAGGTCGGCGATTACGGGGCGCGCAAAAAGCCCGGCCTCGGCCACAGGCAGCCCCAACGGCTCAGAGAGTGCCGGGTAAATCACCATCGCGCAGCTTGCATAGTAGGCGTCGCGTTCGTTGGGCAGCACGAACCCGGCAAAAGCGACCACATCGCTTAACCCCAGCGCTTCCGCGACGGCGCGCAGCCGGTCGGCATCACTGCCCGTGCCCACCACCACCGCACAAACGCCGCCCAACCGGTTTTCGTCGTGCAAAATCGCCAGCGCGCGAATGACGCTCTCCACATTTTTCACTGGCTCCAGGCGAGACGGAATCATAATCATGGGCTGCGGGGTCACCATGCGCGTCTCCGGCACGTGTACCCCGGTCCAACCCAGCAGCACAGACGGATGCCGGTAGATGCGCTCCGTCTTGGCGCGGATGTACGGCGTTGTCACGATAATGTGGTCCACGTGTGCCACAGCGCGCCGGTCCATCAGGCGGTGTGCTGCGCGGCGCACGGTTTCAGGCATAAAGGTGCCGAAGCGGCGCGCGTGCGCGTTGCCGCTGTCTGCCGCCGGGGGGATCCAGCCCGTATCGGCGTTCATCACCTCAGGATACAGCGTGCGCGTTGGCGCGAAGCACATCCAAACGACAGGCCGCCCATGCGTGCCCCGCGCCGCCCACACATGCGCGGGATAGCGCCCGGCCAGGATCAGATCATAGGCGCGCAGGCGTTCGCTGATGTCGCGGCTCATGGCCAGCATCCCGCGCGTGCTGGTGAACGGGTTAAGGCCCTGCACGGTGGAATCCAGAAGCTCCAGCGCACAGGGTGGCGTGCCAAACAGCGCCTGATCAAACGCGCAGGTCAGCAGCGTGACCGTATGCCCCGCATCGGTGAGGGCGCGCAGCACCCCACACGTGTGGACTTCTTCGCCACCGTAGCGCTCAAATGCGGGATAAACAACAGCGACTTTGGCCAAGCGCAAACACCTCGCGCGGTCTGGGGGTCATTCTGGCGAGACCATGCAGCATCTCACCCTGCCACCCAGTATAGCACCGGTTGCCATTGTCCGCGCGCCGTCTTTGCGATGCAAATGTTAAGAGATTCTGTCAGCCAGGCCAAACGTATCACTAACGCCATCCGCTTCCACAACTGCGCCGGTATCGTTTATCGTTGCCCCGCACCCCCGCAATCGCCGTCTTTCCCCGTGTCTTGGATCGCGTCTTGTTGGGAGGTACGCGCGGG
>CAZQIJ010000103.1:0-12119 GCA_964592955.1 uncultured Anaerolineaceae bacterium | reverse complement strand
GGCACCCAGTGCATTCTGGGTGCTTTTGATTCCGGGCGGCGACTGGTTGGATGTATAAATACATCATCTACGGGTGGCAAACCTGAACAACAGATCATTCGCGTTTCTGGACCACCCTGCACTACGGCGTACCCATACCGTCTTCATCAAACAACAGCCTGTGAAACCACAGCAGCTCGCCAGGGCGCTCCACATCATAGCGCAGAATCCGGATGCGGTTCCTGAATTCCGGGTTGCGGTCGTGCATGTCTATAAAGCGCTGAAGGTTCAGGATGAAGCGCTCTATTTCCTGCTCTTCAATTTCCATCCATTCCGGGGAATTGCGCGACGGGAACTTTTCTTTCATGCGCCGCGCCACCGCGTCTTCCATGGTCGATAACGTTGTGGGAATATCGACCAGCGTGAAGCGCGTGTCGTCCATAAAGCTGCGGTAGAAGCAGGTGTAGTTTCTGCCGCTGCCCTGTACCACAGCCTCGGTAAGCTGGTCTCGCAGCTTATCCGCATAGTGACGTTTGGTATACTCGATGCGCGAAGGGATAACAATCGAAAGTTCCAGCTTGCGTCGTACTGCCGCGTCCAGCAGTTGCGAGTCCTCAACCGTCCTTGGGTGCGGGACGGCTGATGATCCGATGCCGATTTCAAAGATAGGTTTATCACCGATGCGCATGATGAGCGATTCAACCACCGGCTTAATAAAGTTATGATAGTAGCCGTTCGCCAGCGAAAACGCAGGTGAGATGTACGTAATCGGCGCGTTGAAGAAATCGATCACCGGGTTTTCGAACTTCGCCCAATCGGATTCCTTGTGCGCTTTCTTCATCACCTCGCGCAGAATGCGCTGCGCATTCAGAAACCCGTCGTTATCGAGATCGATCTTGTAGATGCGGTATCCAGAAAGATCAAAGGGGATCTTTGTGTCGATGTCTTCCATGACCGATATACACGGTCGCCCCAGCGCATGGGCGATCCCCAGTTCGTAAAACACATTCGGATTAAAGTTGGTGAGGTCTGCCACAATGATGTCTGCGCGGTCAATCTGGTAGATGACATCATTCATGATATGGTTGCCACCCAGATCCCAGGGTGTCATTACTTTATACTGGATGTTGTCGTCTGAGCCGAACTCATCCAGCAGCGGCTTAATCACCTCACGCGCCAGTTTGCGCAGGCGCGCATTCTGACCCGCAGCCCCGTCGCCCATAGGGCCGATGATAAAACAGGTACGGTTTCGGCTGAAGAGTGCCATTGGGTGTCTCCTGCAGTAGCTGATGCCACAAGGATATTTACCATTTGCTGTTCAAGACGTAAAGAGCGGCGATCACTTCTGCGCTGGTTGGGGTACAGGCGGGGAGCCGCGATGTGTGCAGCGCTGCAGAGCGTCACACACATCGCAGCGTATGGGTCACGTTTGCGGCTTGCCAACGAGCGCTCAGGCGCTGCGGTCAACAGCGTCGTCGTTGCGGCGCATCAGCAGCTCATCCAGCATCGCGTGGAATTCTGCCGCAGTGGGCAGCGGTTTGTGAAGCAGTAAATCCGCCTGCGCTTCACGCATAATCTGGTCCGTTTGGGCGGGGTTCAGCACATATGCGGTTGCGATGATGATGGGCATCTGATGCAGCGCTTCACTTGCCCGAATGTGCTTGCAGATTTCGACGCCGTCGATGTCGCCCGGCAGTCGCAGGTCAATCAGTGCCAGTTCAGGAAGATCGTCGGTTTCTGGTGTGAGTTTGTCCAACCAATCCACAGCATCTTCGCCTGTTTCAAAGGCGATGACATCGTGACCCCATAATTCAAACAGCGCGGAAATGATCTCATAGAGATCCGGTTCGTCTTCGACAAACATCCAGGTTGACACGACATGTCACTCCTCTAATTTGACGGATGCTGGCATGCAGTGGATGACCAGCTTTTCGAATTGTATAACAAAATCGAGAGTCTGCACTATCCCCCTGCGACCCGTTTCAGGCGTAAGGTGTGGAAACTTAATAATTTCCTTATGGCGCTTAACAAACGAGGCGGGTTGTGGATCGGCGCGAGACTCAAAAAGCGCAGGAGATTTATCCTGCGCTTTTGGGTGTGGGGTGGCTGATGGGACTCGAACCCACGGCCTTCTAGGCCACAACCAGACGCTCTGCCAACTGAGCTACAACCACCGTATGTCTGACGAGGATTGTAGCACAGGCGATTTCTTGTTGTCCAGACCGAAGTTCCCTACTGCGCAGGGGCAAACTGGTAGATGGTGCCCCCATACCCCACTACGTAGAGTTCGCCGGTTTCGTCTTCCGCAAACGAGCTGAGCTGCATATCCAGGTCATACAGAACCGTTTTCTGCCATGTGCCAGATGCATCGCGGTACGCACCCCAGATCAGCCCCGTGCAGTAATCCCCA
This sequence comes from uncultured Anaerolineaceae bacterium, assembly GCA_964592955.1. Classification (GTDB taxonomy): domain Bacteria; phylum Chloroflexota; class Anaerolineae; order Aggregatilineales; family Phototrophicaceae; genus CAZQIJ01. The sequence goes on along the minus strand of CAZQIJ010000103.1, from coordinate 9,730 downwards.
AAGAAGTACACACCCTGAAGATCCGGGATCGCATCCCCGCGGTAGACATAACCGCCCGTAATCGAACAGCCGCCTTCCCGGTGAGAGTATTCCACTGCCGGGTAAGTCATGTTGCGCGGCGCGTCATTTGAAGCAAACGGATGGGCACCTTCGAAGGCGTTCCACCCAAAGTTCTGGCCACCGGCTTCGTCCGCCGCCACAAAATTGACCTCTTCCCAAATATTCTGCCCCACATCGGCGATATAAACATCCTGCGTGGCGCGGTCAAAGCTGAAGCGCCAGGCGTTTCGCAGCCCATAAGCCCACACTTCCGGTGCCCCCAGTGCGCCATCGGCAAACGGGTTAGTATCCGGGATCCCGTAGGGTGCGCCGTTATCCACATCAATGCGCAGGATCGAGCCGTACCAGTCTGTCGGATCCTGCCCGGTCAGCAGCGGATCATTGGCAGCGCCGCCATCTCCAAACGCGATGTAAAGGTAGCCATCCGGGCCAAACGCCAGGTGTCCGCCGTTGTGGTTGGGGTATGGCTGGTCAAGCGTCAGCAGGATTTCTTCACTGCCTGGGTCTGCCACGTTGGGATCGCTTTCCGAAACCCGGTAGCGTGCCACCACCGAACCGCCATCACTGCGACGGGTATAATTGACAAAGAACTCACCGTTTTCCTCGAAATCAGGGTGAAACGCCAGGCCCAGCAGCCCGCGCTCAGAGTACCCGCTTAGGATGTCCTGGCTCACCACCGCAGACAGGTCGATGAACGTGGTGGCCAGCAGGGTGCCATTGTCGATAATTTCGATGCGACCAGCCTGTTCCACCACGAACAGACGCCCCGTTTCATCCCCGGCAGAGGCCGCATGCAGCGGATAGGTGAACGCGGCATCCAGCGGCGTAAGCACGAAGCTCGACGCTGAAGGCGCTGTCTCGCGCCGGGTGACCACGTCTACAGGTTCTTCGGTTGCGGCCTGTGCTTCCTGTGCCGCTGTTTGCAGCAGCGTCACCGGAGCCAGAACCAGGGTGAACACAATAGCCATCAGGGAAACTACACGCATTAAGACTGTCTCCATTCCAAACCAAATCAACACAACTGAGCTGCCAGGAGTGTAACATGCGGCAGATGTATGTGAACAGTCCGCGAATTAGTGGCGTTCGTCGCCGGTTCCGTTGGGCTGAAGCGCGGGCCCGGACGACGCAATGACCAGCGCGTCCGGCGTCCAGTACTGCTGCACGGCTGCCTGCAGGTCCTCTTTCGTCAGCGCGTTGATGATGGACGGGAAGCGCAGCAGGTAATCCAGGCCCAACTGGTAGCTTTCCATCGCCAGCAGCGTCCCTGCAATTCCTTCACTGCTCTCAAGCTGAAGCGGCAGGCGTCCGGTAAAGTAGGACTTGTTGTCCTCAATGTCGGTGTCGTCCACCCGTTCAGCCGCAATGCGCCGCACCTCTTGCAGCGCCAGTTCAACCGCAGCCGCCACATTGACCGGGTTAACCCCCATAGAGATGAGCCAAGCGCCCGGTCCGTACCCGCCTTCGATCCGGCTGCCTGCGTAATAGGCCATACCGGACTGCTCTCGCACGACACTGCCAATTCTGCCCATCATCCCAAACTGACCGAGGATGCTGTTGACCATATTCACCGCCTGATAATCCGGCGCGAAACGGGATGGCCCCACCACCCCCAGTACCACGTCGGTCTGGGTCTTGCCGGGGACCGGCACATGGACCCGGCGCAGCGCGTGCGGTGTGCCTGCCGGCGGGACCTCCAGCGCAGTGGGCTGCTGTGGGTTGTGCCAGTCGCCGAAGCGCTGCTCCACCAGGGCGATGGCTTCTTCTGCCCGAATCGCCCCAACAATGGCGATAATCATCCCGTGAGGGCCATAAATGCGGGTGTGAAAGTCTGCCAACAGCGCAAGCGGCAGCGCAGCGACGGTCTCCAGTGTGCCGCGCAGCCCGTAATGATAGGGATGTTCGGGCGCGTAGAGGTTCTCGCGGAAAGCCCGTGTCGCCAGTCGCCGCGTGTCCTGCTGCTGGTAGCGCAGCCATGTCAGGGTTTCGCCGCGCAGCCGCTCGACCTGCGCCATCGGGAAACTGGGATAGCGCAGCACGTCCGCCAGAACATCCACCAGGGTGGGCAGATCCTCGGCCAGCGCCTTGCCATTGAAACTCACGTTGTGCTGGCCAGCGCTCACGCCAAGATCCGCGCCGATGTCCTCAAGCTCAGCATGGATGCGGTAAAAATCGCGGTTGTGCGTGCCGCGCATCAGTGCAGCGGCGGTCATGTTTGCCAGGCCGTTATATGCCGGATCTTCAAACATGCCGCCACCATACAGCGAACCGGCGATGAAGACTGACTGCACTGAGGGATTCTCATACACCAGCACAACCATTCCGTTTTCGAGTTGGTGCCGTGTGATGTTGTGCGGCCCAGGCAGCGACAGTACGGCAGGGGAGTTATTCAAAGTCATCTTCAGCTTCTCCGTTGTCTCCTTCAGGGTCGTCTTCAACTGCCAGCGGCACAAACCAGCCGACCGTGCGCGCTTGCGGGCGCAGCCAGCGCTCGGCAGCGCGGCGCACATCCGCCACAGTGACCGCTTCCAGATGATCCATATAGTGTTCAAACCACTCGTAGCTGGCAAAGTTCTCTGCAAAGGCCAGCCAGAAGGCTTGTCCCGTCACGCCTTCGGTGCTGTACGCAAAAAGCGCGCGCGCCTGTTTCTTGGCCTTGTTCAGTTCCGCCTCGGTGATATCCTCCTGGCGCACACGCTCAATTTCTGCATTCAACGCCGCTTCCACCTCTTCCAGCGTGCGCCCGTCGCGCACCGTCGCGGAGAAGCTGTAAAGATAAGGATCAATCGTCGGGATCAGGCTGCCGCTCACAGAGGCGGCCAGTTCTGTCTCGATCAACGCGCGGTACAGGCGGCTGGTCTTGTTATCAATCCCGCCCCCCAACCCGCTTGGCCCGGCCAGCACACTGTCCAGAATCGCAAGCCTGAACCAGTCCGGATCTGTGGCTGCCGGTGCGCGGTACGACATCTCAACAAAAGCCGTCTTTCCGGGGCGTTCGACCTTTACGCGGCGCTCACCGTTCTGTTCCGGTTCAGGACGAACAAACAGCTTGGGCGGGGCACCTGGCGGTATTCCGCCATACAGGGCCTGAATCTTTTCCAGCATTTCGGCGCTGTCGAACGCCCCAACTGCGACCGCAATTGCGTTACCGGGCATGTAATGGCGGCGGTAAAACGTGTAGAGATCATCGCGCGTCATGGTCTCCAGGTCTGCCATGTCGCCGATGATTTCGTGATGGTAGCCATGCACGCGGAACGCCGCCGCCGTCACCTCTTCGCCAAGCCAGAACATGGGCGAGTTTTCCGCCCCCTGACGCTCAGAGATGATCACCGTTCGTTCAGAATCCACCTCATCCGCCTCGAAGATGGCATTCACCATACGGTCGGCCTCCAGTTGCAGCGCCAGGTCGATGCGGTCAGCGGGCAGTGTTTCGTAGTAGGCGGTGTAATCCATGAAGGTCTGTGCATTCCAGCTTCCTCCCAGGCGGTCAATCATCCGGTCGAGTTCACCCCCAGGAAACTGTTCTGTCCCCTTAAACATCATGTGCTCAACCCAGTGCGCGCAGCCGGTATTGCCAGTGCGCTCGTTGCGGCTGCCCACGCGATACAGCACCCACCAACTGATGATTGGGGCGCTGTGAACCTCCTTCAACAGTACGGTTAGCCCATTATCCAGAATGTGTCTGGTTACTGCACTCAATTTGACTTCTCCCATTAAACCAGTTCCCGAAAATTTAACACAAAACACACAAGGACGCATGACGCGTCCTTGTGTTCAGGCGTTTCCCGTTCGTTTGAACTGCACTATAGCCGACGAATGAAGATCAGTAAAGCCCTCGCGCTGACCCCTGCCCGGCTAAGTTCCGCTGCGACACTACCTGTACGAAACGACGATACCATCGAAATCGATGCTGCCGGTGGCTTTTGTGTACTGCAATATGACCGTCACACGCCGCACGTCCTTCGAGAGCACTCTGCTATCTCCGATGATCACGTATTCACCCTTCGTCTTTTTCGGTGCGTTAACGGTGATCTCCTGACTTGTCCCATCGTCATATTCGATGGTCGCACGCATTACCGGGCCACCGCCTTTGCGTGACTTCACCCATGCAGAAATGGTGAGCGTGTCACCCGCGCTGGCCGCTACCGGGGTTCGCTGCTGGATGCTGCTGTTCTCTCCCGCTTCTCCCACAAATCGGAAGATGCAGTTATCGAAAGCGGGTTCGGCCTCATAGCCGCACATGCGTTTGTCGTGTTTAGAGAGACCGTTGGCCGCCCAGTCCGCAGGAACACCATCCGGGCCGCGTGTTTCGAAGCTGGTGTTCGACAGCGCATTGGCCTGCCCGTAACACCATGATCCCAGGCCAGAGGCGATGCTGGAATAGGTTGAGTAGAGGTTGCCGACACTGGTGAAGGCGCGCACCCGGTATTGATACACAACCCCGCATTCAGGCGTGGTATCCGTGTAGGTGGTTGCATTGTTCACGCGGTTGGCAATGATCTGCCAGTTGTTCGCGCCCGCCATCGTCCGCTCAATCTGATAGGATTCTTCGATGTCGGAATTGTCTGTCCACTCCAGGTACAGATCCGTTCCGTAAGTGTTTGACACGCTTAATCCTGTTGGCGCGTTGACCACCGGTTCACTGACCAGCGCAGATGCAACGTTGGAGGGGACACTCTCATTGAGCAGATAATCGCGCGCAGTTACCGCAACGTAGATCGTTCGCCCTGTTTCCGGGAAGGCGATGATTGCTTCAGAGTTGGCGGCAGTGAACGTATGGTCAAAAGAGGTGTTCGTCCCATAACCATAGTACACGCGGTAGTCGTAATGATCGGCGTCCGTGTTGTCACGCCAATTCAGCAGGATCTTGCCTTCTTCGTAAACAGCCGTCAGGCGGGTGGGCGCAGCCGGTGCCTGCACGTCATTCGCTGCGATCTTAACGCGGGGCGAAGCCGGGCTTAGGTTACCTGCGCTGTCTACAGCGCGCACTCGAATCTTCATACGCTGCGATGGGTCGAGCCGCGTAAACGTCACGCTGTTCGTGCTGGTCTCCATAACCTGCTGGTAGCCCGCATTCCGGCTGTACTGGATGTACACCTTATAGCCATCAAGGTCCGGTTCGCTGTTGGCCGCCCAGGACATATTCACTGTGTCTCCCACAACGTTTGCCACCACCCCGGTGGGGGCAGCAGGCGCTGTGGTATCACCCAGGACGACCCCCTGTGTGTAGGCGCTCACCTGCGGAATATTCGCCCCGTCCACGATTTCGGCATACAGATAATGGGTGTGTGCAGGCACCCCTTGAGGAGTCCAGTTGAACTTCGCTGCTGAGGCAGGCAGCCCAGAGGCAATCTGCGTGCCGTCGTAGACCAGAGCATCGGTATCATAATACAGGTTTACGGTTGCGTCCGGGCTGTCGGCATCGGTCGCAGTCCAGCGCAGCTTCACCCTGCCGTCTTCAAGCACCTCTGGGGCGCGCAGACGCACACTCGGCATCCCGTTACGAACATCAATCTGCGGCACTGTTGTGCTTGAACCAATGACGTTAGCGGTCCACAACCCCGCCGACGGGTTTGAGACAAAGTAGGCCACGCCACCCGCATTCTGGCCGTAAACGATATTGCTGAAGCCGGTGACAGTCGTGCTGTCGATAGTCGTCCCGCTGGGATCAACCAGTTCCAGCGCTGAACTCGTGGCTTCGGCGTCACTCAGCGAGAAGGTCAGCACTTCAACCCCGTCGGTGATCTCGATGCTGGTGGTGGCAGCACGCCCGGCCCGTGCAGAGATCCCAGTGTTAACCGAACGCACAGTGGGCAGCGTAACCTCACCCCGCAGCAGGCGTTCAGAATTCACCCAGCCACAGCTAAACGAGACGTTGGGTTGGGCGTTGATAAACACACATAACGGGAAGTTGATGAGGCTATCGCCCAGCGGGATGGATGCATGTGCCCCGATCCCATACTGGCCATCGAAGTCACCGATATACGAGCCGATGTCCGCAATCTGGAAGCTTTCTTCAGGCACAAAGTATGCCAGCGGCGCAGGCAGTTGGTCGAACGGAATTTGCAGGGTAACATGCCCCCTGCCCTTGAAGTAGGGTGATACAGTGCCAACCCACACCGAGTTTGTCCCAATGAGGATGTCCAGTGCGTTTACGGTAATGGTGCCGCGCGCCCCGTTTTCGCTGACCCCAGGTTTATTGACCGAGAGATTCGCGCTGCCAACCGGGAATGCATCCAGCATCGTCATGGCACCGTCAAGTTCGCCCCAACCGTTGGCGCTGATCCCCAGGGTGACATCACCGCTGAGCAGCGCAAAGCCCAGAAGCTGCTGTATCGATTTTGGCCCCAGGTCCAAACCCGCCGTCCCGCTGATCAGACGCTGTTCGTTGTCATAAGCGCCCGTGAAACTCGTCAGGAAGACGCCGGTGGTCCCCAACGGGATCTCCAGACCGCGCAGCCCGCCCGCGATGTTGTCCAGCGTAAGGCTGTCCGCGCTGATCGAAACAGTCACACTGAAGAACAAACCGACGGAGTCGCTTTGGCTGCGCGGGATAAAATTCGGCACCTCCAACATACCTTCGCCGCTGAACGAATATCCACCCTCCGCTTTCTTCTCGATGCTGACCTTGACCGCAGCCAACGTATACTTATAGACCTTGAGCGGTGGCAGTTCCACGCTTGCCTGCAGGAAATCAACATCGTCCTGGTACAGCCGCAGACCGACCTTGATCTTGAACGGATTTGGCGTTTCACCTGGCACGCGGAAATCCTGAGGAATCAGGCGCTCGTCAAGTTCAAGTGTGACATCGCTGATCCTGATCGACCATTCCAACCCCTGTTCGCGCGTATCTGCAACTTCCATCTGGCCGGTGCCAAGCTTAAACGTGGCCGGGCCGATCTGAATGCCATCCCAGCGAGAGGCATTTACCCCCAACCCCGGCACCTCAAGATCGGCGTTCTTCATCGCCGTGCTGGTCATGATGATACCCTTGAAACTTGCCGGGTAGTTCACGCCCAAATGCAGCAGAAAGACATCGCCTTCTGTGGTCAGGCCTTCGTCGTTGAATTCCGCCTTGCTTACGTCGATTGTACCGGCGATTAATGGAATGTTGAACGGCTGAACAGACCCGCCTGGCGTCCCGGCGGGATCAAGGCGATACCGGTTGAGGTTCAGGGTCACCTCAAAGGGTTGGTGCAGCAGAAGTTCGCCCCCTTCGATTTTGAGGCCACTGCTGCTGCTGACTTCTACTGAAATCTGTCCCAGTGTCGCCGTGTTAATCTCCACATCGCTGAGATGTGTCATCGCCAGCGTGCCGCCGGAAGCAGAGAAGTTGAGATTACCGGAGTTTGTCATTGCGCTGTCAAACAGGAAGTTACCGTCCCACAGCGCCACAGCCCCCTTACCGGTTGTGTTATAATACACGGGCGAACCGCTGCCTGTCACAGAATTGTCGGTTTTATCTACGGTGACCGACCCGCTGCTTATCGACAGCACATCCGCAATGGTGATGCCGCTGGTGCCGGTGAAGAGGGTCTCATCCTCGTTCGGCGTCAGATCGTTGGCACACACTTCAACTGCGCCTACCGTCGTACATTCTGGCGTCGCCACTTCCTCGACATGCGGCCAGCTTCCAATATTGCTGGTCGCCACATGGGTAAAACGGACGGCATCCAGTGAGTGCTCGACTGTGAACCGTACCGTGACTGTTTGCCCAACATAAAAGAAACCGAGATCACAGAACACGGAATGCGGGTTATTGATTGTGCAGTAATCCTGCGCGGGTAACGCTGTCAGATAACTCACTGTCGCTTCGGATGGTTCAATCACAGTAATGTCGTGTGTAACACTGGATCCACTGCCGCTGCAGTACTGCCCAGGTTCGCCCACGCAGTGCCATACGGTATAGAATTCATAAATCGCGCTGCCTTCTGCACGAGGCTGCGCACGCACCGGTGAATTGACTGCGGGGAGAAACTCTGGTTCGGCCCTGCCCTGCCCGTTGGCAGCGGGAGGACTGCCGAATGCGGAGTCCTGCGCTTCTGTCGGATTCGGCCTGGCAAACGATGTACTCAAAAGAAGGAGTAGGGTGAACAGAACGAACAGGCGAAAATGGGATAACAATGTGAGCTTCCTTTCAGTTGTAGGGGACGCGGAGCTAGAAAATACGTCGAACAACAAAGCTGTATAATTATAAGCTTTTCGCTGAGGGTATACTTAAAACCGATCCGAGTCAAGTTGAGGAACGCCATTTCATAGACAATTGTCAGTGGATTGTATGAGCGCTGTAATAGCGTGAGCCCACGGTATTATGGAGAAACGCTACAGAATTGACTCAATTGTCGTGGCGGTTCGCGCGCGATTTTCGCTTGCATCATGCCAACGCCAAAACAGGCTTCCAGTAGGCTCTCTCCTCCGCACCCGCGACCAGGGCGCAGCAACGCAGAGTGGATTGCCACAGGGTGAAGCCAGGCAAAACCTGGATAGTTGCGAGAAGAGTTACAGGCGGACTTTACACGCACAACGGGGCTGCGCATTTACAATTGTATGATAAGCTATGAGTACAACAAAATGCGCGGAGCGTGCTTGCAAGGACGGCAGCCGTACAACATGCACGGCTGCCGTCTCGTTCGTAGCGCGGGGAATGCCAAGGGCGGGGCGGCCTTCACACCCCGGTATCAGTGTGTGTTGCTGATGCCGTCACCATTATAACCGCGACCCACGCCGCGATAACGGAATCCCAGTTCTTTCATCTTCTGCGGTTCATACATGTTGCGCCCGTCCACCAGAATCGGCTGCTGCATGCTGTCGCGCACCCGTTCCATGTCCAGTTGTTTGAATTCGTTCCACGGGGTTGCCACCACCAGGGCATCTGCGCCTTCTGCCACTTCATAGGCGTTGTTGCACATGATGAGCTGTGGGAACTGCTCGGCGGTGTTGGGCATGGCCACCGGATCGTAACCGCGCACAATCGCCCCCTGTTCCAGAAGATGCCGCACCACAGTCAGCGCGGGCGATTCGCGGATGTCGTCTGTGTTTTCCTTGAACGCCAGCCCCAGGATGCCCACCACCTTACCTCTGATGTCGCCCAGCATCTCATGCAGCTTCAGCACCACATGTTTGCGCTGGAAATCGTTAATGTCCATCACGGCGTTCAGAAGCTGCGGGTGCATCCCGTGCGTTTGTGCCATATGGGCCAGCGCCTTCACATCCTTCGGGAAACATGAGCCTCCGTAACCGATGCCCGGCTGCAGAAAATGGTGCCCAATGCGCTTATCGAAGCCCATGCCCTGAACCACTTCGATGACGTCCGCGCCCAGTTTCTCGCAGATGATGCTGATCTCGTTGATGAAACTAAGACGCGTAGCCAGGAACGCATTGGAGGCATACTTGATCATCTCGGCGGTGCGCAGGTCGGTCATGACGATGGGCGCGCGCAGCGGCAGGTACAACTGAGCAACGGCCTGAGCCGCCGCCGGATTGGTTGAACCGAGCACGGTGCGGTCCGTTTGCATGAAATCCTGCACCGCCTGCCCTTCGCGCAGGAATTCCGGGCAGCTTACGACAGAGAAATCGATGGGGGTCGGCTGGGTGTGAGAGATGATGTCAGATACCCAGTCCCCTGTGCCGACCGGCACCGTCGATTTGTTGATGACAATCAACGGGTGCGTCA
>CAZQIJ010000102.1:0-12290 GCA_964592955.1 uncultured Anaerolineaceae bacterium | reverse complement strand
CAGCAGGCGCACGCCGTTTTCCTGCTCATAGGCCTGCATCTGCTGCAGGTACCAGGCCACCAGCGGCACCCCGCCATGCGCGTTCTGGTCGATGGGGTCGTTCCACCAGGCACCCCCCGCTTCCCAGTCCAATGCGGAATAAAAATAGGCAGTCCAGCCATATTCTACCGGCCCCAGTGTTTGCGCGTTCGGGTCCTGCGCCTTAATTGCGCTGGCATATGCGTAGGTGCGGTCGCGCAGGCCGTCATAGCTCAGCGGTTCGGGATACACGTCGCGGTGTGTTTCGTTCCACAGCGACGGCTCGTTATCCAGGTTATAGAAACGCACGCCGCCAGTAGAAGCTGTTCCATACTTTTCGAGGTGTTCCATCCAATCGGTGGCAAAAGATGGCCCAACCGCCACGCTCGTATCCAGCGGATCGTTCCCTGCGATTTCAGTCCCGTTCGGGTACCTGCCGTTACCGCAGTCGGCAGACCACGGGTCAGTGCTTTGCTGCGCGCCATACTTGGCCACACTGAACCCGCACAGAATCCGTGTGCTCTGGTCGGGGCGCGGCGTCCAGCCGATCATCGGAATCACAATCAGCGATTCTGTGCCGGTGCGCTTGTTCTGCTCCACGAAAAGGTCGCTGTTCGACCCATCCGGCAGGGTGGCAGGCGGCGGATCCATTTCCCAGATATTCTCAAAGTACCAGTCGTTGGCGTGGTTCGCGATGTTGGTCTGCCAGTTATAGCGTGTGGTGGTATTCCCACCCCAGCGGTTCACAGGAAGGTCAATGTCCGCGGCGAAGGTTTCGTCTGCGAAATTGATCCCATAGATATAAGGGCTGATAGAATAATTCCCCGATGAAGCATTCACGGTGAGGGTTGGCGGAGTTTGCGCGTGAACCGCAGATCCGGCAACCAGCAGCAGAAGCGCGACGAACCGAAGCAGCCTGGGCATGCACCATTGCCTTTCGCAACTAAACACTATCCCAGATCCAAGTGTAATAGGAATCGCGATCGACACCAACCGGACTTTGTGGTGGATGTGCGGCTTGCCGCCATTGCGCGTGTATCATCCTCCAACTTGCCCGCACCTTGCGCTACAATTGGCCAGAATTCAACTGCGCACAGGTGAACCCATGCACATCAAACCCGAAATCATGAGTCCCGCCGGATACTGGCCTCAGCTTCATGCCGCCATCGAGGCCGGGGCAGATGCGGTGTACTTTGGCCTGAAACACTTCACCGCCCGCGCCAAAGTGGGCTTTGCCCTGGCCGAACTGCCAGACGTTATGAAGACGCTGCACAGCAGGGGGGTGAAAGGGTATGTCACCTTTAATACCCTTATTTTCGACCACGAACTGCGCGAGGCAGTGACCAGTATCGAACGTATCGCCGCTGCCGGGGCAGACGCGCTGATTGTACAGGACGTAGGGATTGCGCAGCTTGCACACCAGATTGCGCCGCACACCAATATTCACGGCAGCACACAGATGAGCGTCACCAGTGCCGAAGGCGTGGCGCTGGCGCAGCGTTTCAGCGTCAGCCGGGTGGTGCTGGCGCGTGAACTGTCGCTCAAAGAGATCCGCGCCATCCGCGAACAGACCGACTGCGAACTCGAAATCTTTGTGCATGGCGCGCTGTGTGTGTCCTATTCCGGGCAGTGTTTCTCGTCAGAAGCGTGGGGCGGTCGCAGCGCCAACCGGGGACAGTGCGCGCAGGCCTGCCGTATGCCCTACGAAATGCTGGTTGATGACCAGCTCAGGCCGCTGGGTGACGCGCGTTATCTGCTTTCCCCTGGCGATCTTTACGCCCTGCACCAGGTACCGGAAATCGTTGATATGGGCATTTCCACCCTGAAGATCGAAGGGCGCTACAAAGACGAAAATTATGTCGCCCTCACCACCAGCGCTTACCGCCGCGCAGTGGATGCAGCCTGGGAACAGCGCCCCAATCCCGTGACCCCGCAGGAAGAAATCGCCATCGCGCAGGTCTATTCGCGCGGCTTAGGGGCGCATTTTGTCTCTGGCACCAACCATCAGCAGGTTGTGGCCGGGCGGTCACCGCGCCACAGGGGCGTTTTGTGCGGTCGTGTGAGGCAGGTCTACCGGGATCGCGTCAGCATCGAGCCGACCGACCTGCACCGCGACGCGCCGCTTAAACCGGGCGATGGCGTGGTCTTCGATGCGGCGGACTGGCGCAGCCCCGAACTGCACGAGGAGGGCGGGCGGTTGTATGCCGTGAAAGAAGCGGGCAAACTGCTGGAACTCGAATTCGGCAATGGCCAGGTGGATTTCGCCCGCATCCGGCCCGGGGATTGGGTGTGGCGTACCCACGACATTACCGTGGACCGCGCCGCCAGGCGCTATACCGAGGCCAGCGCGCCGGTGGCCCGCCAGCCTGTGAGGGTGGAGGTCTTCGCGCACGAGGGGCAACCGCTGCGCCTGACCTGGGAACTGGCCAGGCAGCCGCACATACGCGCCATCGTGGAGTCTTCAGAACCGCTCGCGCGGGCCAACAACTGCGCGGTGACGCCTGAGTATCTGCGCCAGCAGCTTGATCGCCTGGGGGGAACTGCCTATGCCCTCGGCGCGCTCTCGGCAGATATCAGCGGCGAACCCTTTATCCCCAGTTCGCTGCTCAACCGGCTGCGCCAGGAAGCTGTGGAACAGCTCGTGCAGCGCCAGCGCCACACGCCCGAAATCCTTACGCAGCCCGCAGGTCCGCTGCTGGATGCGGCCCTCTCCGCAGTCTCCCACGCGCCGTCAACGGGCACACAGGCCCATCTGCATCTGCTGGTGCGATCCGAAGTGCAGTTGGATGCCGCGTTGTCGCTCGCGCCTGCCAGTATCACCCTGGATTACCTCGATCTCTATGGCTTGCAGCCTGCGGTGGATCGCATCCGGGCGGCAGGGATCACGGTACGTGTGGCCAGCCCTCGCATCCTCAAGCCGCAGGAACAGCGCGTGGTGAACTTCCTGCTGCGTCTGGACTGCCCGATTCTGGTGCGTTCCGGCGGGCTGCTGGAATCCCTGCGCGGGCGTCAGCGGGATGCGCTGATCGGCGATTTCAGCCTGAATATCGCTAACCGGGTTTCGGCAGAAACCTATTTCAGGCTTGGCCTTGCGCGCGTCACCCCCACCCATGACCTGAACGCCGAACAGATCTGCGCGCTGGCGCAGGCGCTGGGTGGGGAACGCTTCGAAATCCCCGCTTACCATCATCTGCCCGTATTCCACACGGAGCACTGCGTTTTCTGCCGGTTCCTTTCCAATGGCACAAGCTACCTGGACTGCGGCCAGCCGTGCGAAAAGCATAAGGTCGCGCTGCGCGATGCGCAGGGGCGCAGCCATCCCGTCATGGCGGATGTGGGCTGCCGCAACACCGTATTCGGGGCCGAGGCGCAGGTGGCCAGCAAACATCTCGACCAGATGCGCCACAACGGCATTGTTCACTATCGCCTGGAGTTCGTCCACGAAACCGCGCGCGAAGTGCGGCAGGTGGTCGGGTTGTTCCAGGCCTACTTCGCCGGGCGTATTACCAGCGCTGCCCTGGATGACAAACTGCGCGCTGCCGTCCCCCAGGGGACAACCGAAGGCTCATTGTTCATCCCGCTGGATTACATCAGGATGCCCGCGCTCTGACCGCGCAGCCGGGGGCCAGGGGCGGTCATTTTCCCTGTGGGCCGCGCTTTGCTGACTTCGCAAAAGAGCCAAACGGCAGAGGCACGATGCGTCGTGCCCCTCCAGTACGGCAAATTCTGTTGGACTACGTTCGGGCAATGGCGTAGACCATGCCATAAGCGCCTTTTGTCAGCTTAATTTCCGCCGGAATCGGCCCGTCCGCCATGTTCCATGCAGGCCTCGTCTTCCCAGTGGTCTTGCGCCTCATCGCCATAGGTATCGTTGAACAACTGCATGTTGCTATTGTCTTGAATCAAGTATTCATACAAACGTGGGCGTGTACCATCAACACAGTCAACACCCCAGACAATACCCCCCGCAAAACCCAAGTCGCCCGATAAATCAACATCAAGGTCGCTGAGGTCATAACGTTCGGCGCGGAATGCCCAAGTCGCAGGCGGCAAATAATACTCCCATACGATGTCGCCATCTGGATTAACCTCAAAGATACGCCCTTTGAGACCTTCTGCGATCAGGGTATTTCCGTTGGGTTGGCGTTGTGCGCCAGAGATGAGCGACGAATAAAACGTTTCCGGCGGGGCTGCTACGTATTGCCAGACGTAGTCATCGGGCCCAGTCGGCACGCCTGGTTCCATGATGTAGCTGCCGTCTTCGTCAATCGGGAGTTCAATTTCAATGATGGTTGAATACGGGCGCTCGGCACTGCCGTTATCAAAGACGAGCACATGGCCTGCACCGAGCAATCCATCCGCAATCCAATGTGGGTTATGCTGAAAATAGAGATCACGATCCGCTTCCGTTCCCCCATTATAGGCGGCAGGATTACCCCAGCGATACAGCAAATCACCGGCTTCACCACGCGCTTCTTCCGTTGTGGTACTGTGATCGATGATCCAGAACTCGCTCACGGTGCGCGGGCTCACTATAATCTGATCCAGTTCTGCGTTATAGGCAATGGAGTTGATATGTAACCAGTCCGCTGGAAGGTCGGTAGCCAGCGAGTCAGGGTAATTGAGGTTGATGCGTTCGGGATGCTCGGAAACGACACCATAGTTCGGCAAGGCGGCGTCATAATCCTGAACAAGGTGATCCCAGACGTGCCATTCCCAGACGATTTCACCCGAGTCGGGGTTAATTTCGATGATCTTTTCGCTCCAGATTGCGCCAACTTCCTCTGGGATGAGATTGGGATTGCGACCTGCGGCGAGCGCATCTTCTGCATCGATAAGCACAAAGACGATGAGGAGAATGTTCCCGTTTGGCATGAGAGCAATATCGTGGTGAGGGACAAGTGTGTCATCGTAATATTCAGTCGACCAAATAAGATCGCCATCCCATGAATATTGCTCGACCCTGCCACCTGTAAAACCCCACTGTCCGCCCTGACCATACGCGATGTCTGGAACAGAAACAGTCCGGATCATGTCTCCGTTTTCTAACAGGTAGTTTGATTGACCCAGGTACTCATCACCTTCCCAGCGATTCACAATCCGCCCATCATTGGACAATAACATAACATCTTTGGATTGAATCAGGCTGAGAAGAATATACCCATCCTGAACTTCATCGGTCATCACCGTGACGCCGACAGGGCGATCTGGATCAGGCGCACCGAACCCAGAATTATCAACGTTGTCCGTTCTCGTACCGTCGTCCTGAGCAGTGGCGATGCCTACAGCCAGCACCAGGAGGGTGCAGAAAAGTAGGCCAGCTAATGGTGCGAAATGTCTATGCATAATGTCCTCATGTGTTTAGATGCCAAACCCCTGCAATTCATATGCCTTACTAGAAGACATCGAATTTAAACAAGATTACCGCATTGTAATGTACTTGTCATCTGTGCATGCCCAAAATGCCTTGCGCGGGATACGGCGATACCGGAGTAATAAGAGATGGCGCGTGTCGCCAGCCCGCGCATCCCGGCGCATCCTGCGGGCTTCACTGGTGCGCGGGTGGCGTTACAGGGCACGCCACAAACGAATCAACGGAAAAAGCCCTCGTCCACAAAATAGAATTACGTCGGGTTTGTCCCACAGGCCTGTTGAGATACAATTCTGAAGAGATAGGCCACACAGCACCGCCGTTTTTTTCTCGACCAAAGAATATCAATTTTTGTTAACAGAGCGCTGCAAAAAATTATGGATATTACACTCGCCACTTTACTGGAGCGCCACTCCCTTTACTGTCCAGACCATCTCGCGGTGGTCTTCGAAGATCAGCGCTTCACCTACCGCGAATTCAATGCACGCGTAAACCGTCTCGCCAACGCTCTGCTTGGTCAGGGAATCGGCAAAGGGGACAAAGTCGCCACGATTCTCAATAACTGCCTCGAACTGCTCGAAATCTACTGGGCAGTTGCCCGCATCGGCGCGGTGGTGGTACCGCTTAGCCCGCTGCTGCGCGGTCAGGGGTTGGTGCGCCTGCTTACCGATGCCGATACCCTGATGGTGGTTACCGAAGCGGCCTTCGCCGATATCCTCGACCCGCTCAGGCCGCACCTCACCAACGTGCGGCACTATGTGCTGGTGGACGCCGACGGCGCAGACGGCTATACGTACTATCACACCCTCACCGCCGCTGCAGATGCCACCACGCCCATCAGCATCACGGTGTGCCGCGATGACCCGTATAACATCATCTACAGCAGCGGAACCACCGGCCTGCCAAAAGGCATCGTCCACACACATTTTATCCGTGCCCACTACTGCACGCTGTTCGCGTCTGCCTACCGCATTTCGCCGGAAAGCCGCGTGCTGCACGCGGGCGCGCTGATCTTCAACGGCGCATTTCTTACCCTCATGCCCACCTTTTTCGTGGGGGCCACCTATTACTTTCATCGCCAGTTCAACCCTGCCCACGTCATCGAAACCATTGAGCGGGAAAAGATCACCCACATCAAAATGGTGCCATCGCAGATCATCGCCCTGTTGAACGCGCCCTACTACACGCCAGAGAAACTGGCCTCGCTGGAGATGCTTGGCTCTGTGGGTGCGCCCCTGCTGCTGGAGCACAAGAAGCGCCTCATGCAGGATTTGCCACAGCGTTTCTATGAGCTGTATGGGCTTACCGAGGGCTTTGTGACGATCCTGGACAAGTACGACTTTGACCGCAAACCGGAGTCGGTGGGCACGCCGCCGCCGTTCTTCGAGATGCGCATCGTGCGCGATGATGGCACAGACGCCCCTGCCAACGAGGTTGGCGAAATCGCCGGGCGCGGGCCCATTACGATGGCCGGCTACTATAACCAGCCCGAACTCACACAAGCCGCCATTAAAGACGGTTGGCTGTATTCCGGCGACCTCGGCTATGTGGACAGCGACGGTTTCCTCTATCTGGTAGACCGCAAGAAAGACATCATCATTTCGGGCGGGGTCAATGTTTACCCGCGTGACATCGAAGAAATTATCGTGCGTCACCCGGACGTGATCGATGTCGCCGTTTTCGGTGTGCCAGACGACAAGTGGGGAGAAACGCCCATCGCGGCGGTTATCCTCGCGCCTGGCAGCACGCTCACGGCAGACACGCTCAAAACCTGGATCAATGAGAACGTCGAGGCGCGTTTCCAGCGCGTTAGCCAGGTGATTGTGCGTGAAGACATGCCGCGCAGCGCCGCAGGCAAAACGCTGAAACGCACCATCCGCGAGCAGCACCTCGCGGCGCAGTCTGGCGAGCATGCCGCAAAGCCCGGCGGACACTAGCATTTCTTGCCATCATCCCCAGTGGTTTCAATGGGACAGCCCCTGCTGACCTTGAAATATTTGTCTTGCCCGTTTTTGAACAGAGAGGGTCACATGTCTAAATTACGTTTCCTGATTGTGCTCGTGCTTCTTTGCAGTCTGCTCCTGCCCGTGATCGCGCAAGACGCCACCGAAGAAGCGGCGGCCTGCGATGCCAGCGACCCGGTAGTTTTCGGCTTCGTGGTCGATAACACTGGGATTGGCGCGATCTTCGCTGCCTCACAGTTCAAGGGTCTGGATATGGCGATGGCGGATCTTAACGCCAGCGGCGGTATCTTGGGGCGCTGCGTCGAATACATCTTCCAGGACGCCGCACTCGATGCCACGGCAGCCGCGACGATTGCCGAGCAGTTCGTGTTAGAAGATGGCGTAGATTTCCTCCTCGGCGGTACCAGCAGTGGCGCAGCGCTGGCCATCACCGAAGTGGCGCGCGAAAACGCCATCCCCGTGGCCTTCCACACCTCCAATACCGTGCAGCTCACCATCCAGCGCTTCCACCCCTACATGGTGCAGGTTGTGCCGCACACCACCATCGAAGCCCGCGCCGCTGCCCGCTGGGCCTCTGAACAGGGATTCGGCTCTTTCGCAACCATCGGCCCGGACTACGCTTTCGGGCGCGACAGTTTCGGCGCTTTCCAGCCCCGCCTGGCCGAACTGGCCCCGGACTCTGAACTCGTGACCGAACAGTGGCCGGCCCTCAGCGAAGCGGATCTCAACCCGTTCATCAGCGCCATCCAGGCCTTCGCCCCCGAAGCCGTCTACAGCTCGCTGTGGGGCGACCAGCTCGTGAACTTCGTCACCGCCTCTATGGATTTCGGCCTGTTTGACGAAACCGCCTTCTTCGGCCTGTTCGATACGGACGTGCTGAAGGCGATGGGCGAAGACCTGCCAGAAGGCCTTTATGGGTATGCCCGCGCACCGTTCTACGCCATCGATACTGACCAGATGCGCGAATTCAATGAGCGTTACTTCGAAACCTACGAAGAATACCCGTCGGATTGGGCGATCATGATCTATGACGCCGTGTATGCCCTCGCGGCGGCTGCTGAAGCTGCCGGGTCGGTGGAAGGCGATGCAGTTGCCGAAGCGCTGAACGATCTGACCTACACCGCGCTGCGCGGCGAACTGACCATCCGCGCCTGCGATCACATGGCGAACGTTGGTGAATATGTCGGCGTCACCACGCAGGAATCGGATTTCGGTATTCCGGTCATGACAGATGTCCAGTACATCCCGGCAGAAGAACTGTGGAATTCGTGCGAAGAAATTGAAGAACTGCGCGCTGCCGCAGCCAGCCAGTAAGCGTTAACCCATACAACGTTCCGGGTCACCAGAGCCACCGGATGACCCGGAACCCCAAACAAGGCGCAGGCCGTTGTGGCGGCGCGCGGAACAGGCACGTCTGTGCTGCCACCGTTGCCCACGCCTCTGAGTATCTGGCCTGGTTTTGACGAAAGCCAATATAGGAAACTGGATATGAACTGGGAAGCAATTGTCGGACAAGTCATCAGCGGTATTTCCAACGGAATGGTGCTGTTTATCATCGCCTCTGGGCTGACGCTGGTCTTCGGTGTCCTGCGCGTCATTAACTTCGCGCACGGCAGCCTCTATATGCTGGGTGCCTTTCTTGCCGTAACCATCAGCAGCATTCTGGCCTCAGAGGTCTTCGGCTTCTGGATTGCACTGCTCACCGTACCGGTGCTGGTGGCGCTGGTCGGCTATGTTCTGGAGCGCTTCCTGTTCAGGCGCATTTACGGCAAAGAACACCTGCTTCAGCTTCTGCTGACGTATGGCCTTACGCTCCTCCTCGGCGACGTCGCCCGTCTGCTGTGGGGGGGAGAGATTTACCGCATGGATCGCCCGGATTTCCTGCGCGGGCGCATCGAGGTCGCCGGGCTGCGCATCCTCAACTACGACGTATTTCTTGTCGTTGTTGGCCTGCTCATCGGCGCGGGGCTGTGGTTCCTGCTGCAGCGCACACGTTTCGGACGCATCACACGTGCCGCCGTGGCCAACCCCGAGATCCTCAGCACCCTCGGCACCAACGTTGACCGCATCTTCACGCTGGCCTTTATGCTTGGCACCGCGCTGGCGGGGTTGGGTGGGGTGCTGGTGGCGGCGCGCAGCTCGGTCAGCCTGGGCATGGATTCAGAAATCATCGTGCAGGCATTTGCCATCGTCGTCATTGGCGGCCTGGGCAGTTTTGCCGGTGCGCTCATCGGGTCGCTGCTGGTGGGCATCACACTCTCCCTGGGGATTATCCTTCCCAGTATTGTGCCTGAGCCTTTCGACGCGATCTTTCGCAGCATTCCCGCGCAGGCGCTGCCATTTCTGGCGATGGCGCTCATCCTCGTTCTGCGCCCCTGGGGGCTGTTAGGTAAACCAGAACGGTAAACAAGGGGGACATCATTATGGAAACAGCACAACAGACCAGCGTCAGACCGCTGGCCACCGTCCCGAACTGGCTCTGGTCAGTCATCATTCTGGTGGCGCTGATCGCCCTGCGCTTTATCCTCAGCGATTTTCAGCTCAAAATCGTCAGCGAAATGCTGATCGCCGGGTTATTCGCGCTCAGCCTGAACCTCATCCTGGGATACGGCGGGATGGTGCATTTCGGTCATGCCGCATTTTACGGCATCGGTGCGTATACCGTCGGGGTCACGATGGCGCGCCTGAGCTGGAGCCCTTGGGTCGCTATGGCGGTTGCGCCGTTCGTCAGCGGGCTGGCAGCGCTGGTCATTGGATGGTTTGTCGTCAGGCGCGTGGGCCTCTATTTCTCGATTCTCACACTGGCATTCGGCCAGCTTGTTTACACACTGCTTTTCAACGCCCGCGAAATCACCGGCGGCGATGACGGCCTGCACGGGCTGATCTTCCCCGAAATCATCAGCGACCAGCGCAACTACTACCTGTTCACACTGGCCATCTTTGTGATCTGCTACCTGGTCATTCAGCGCATCGTACACTCGCCCTTCATCCTCGTGCTGCGCGCAGTGCGTGAAAATGCCGAACGCGCGCAGTTCATTGGCGTCGATGTCCGCCGCCACCAGTTGGTCACATTTGTGCTGGGCGGGTTTTTCGCCGGGGTGGCCGGGGCGCTTATGGTAGGTGAACAGCACTTCGTCGGCATTGAGATGCTCTTCTGGACGACTTCCGCCGAACCGATTCTGGCAAGCCTGCTCGGCGGCATTTTCATTCTGCAGGGGCCGGTCTTCGGGGCGTCGCTGCTCGTCTTTCTGCATCTCACCCTTACCCGTGTCTTAGCCTACTGGCCGCTGGTCCTGGGCACGCTGACCGTCGTGATCGTGCTCGTCGCACCCACCGGCCTGCTCGGTTTGGCACGCCGCCTGCTGCGTATGGAGGAGGGCCGGGCATGACCGTGCTGAAACTAGAGAAATTGTATAAGAGCTTTGGCGGCCTGATGGCCACCTCAGATGTCAGCCTCTATGTGGAGCCGGGCGAACGCGTCAGCATCATTGGCCCCAACGGCGCGGGTAAATCCACGCTCTTTAACCAGATTTCCGGTCACATCCGCCCGGATCGTGGCCGCGTGCTGTTTCAGGATCAGGATATCACGGGGATGCATCCCTACCGCATCGTGCGCCTGGGGATTGGGCGTGCCTTCCAGCGCGCCAACATTTTCCCGCGGCTCACCACTTACGAGAACATCCAGGCCGCTGTGACGAGCTACCGCAGGCACCATTTTAACCTCTGGCGTCCGGCCCGCCAGCAGCAGGATGTCAATGATCGCACCGATGAACTGCTGACGGTCATCGGCCTGAACGACGCGCGCCGCGACCGGCTCGCCGGTAAGCTGGCGCTTGGCGACCAGAAAAGGGTGGAGATCGGCCTGGCGCTGGCGATGGAACCCAGGCTGCTGCTGCTGGATGAACCTACCGCCGGGATGTCTGCCCAGGAGACAGAGAACACGGTTCAGCTCGTCAGCAGCATCACAAAGCAGTTCAACATGAGCCTGTTGTTTACCGAGCACGATATGGAAGTGGTCTTTGGCATTTCAGAGCGCGTCTATGTGCTGAATCACGGCATTATCATCGCGGAAGGGCTGCCGCAGGAGATTGCCGATAACCCGCGCGTGCAGGAAGTCTATCTTGGTTCCAGCCGCGACAAAAGCCCCATGATGGAAGAATAACATGTTACTACAAGTAAAAAATATTGACAGCTTCTATGGTCTGAGTCACATCCTGTTTGATGTCTCGCTGGAGATCGACAAGGGTGAATGTGTAACCCTCATGGGGCGCAACGGTGCAGGCAAAACCACCACCTTTCGCAGCATCATCGGGCTTACCCCGCCGCGCACAGGCAGCGTGATTTTCAAGGGGCAGCCCATCCACACGCTGCCATCCTACAAAATTGCGCACCTCGGCATCGGCTTTGTGGCAGAAGAACGCGCCATTTTCCCGGATCTGACCGTGTGGGAAAACCTGGACGTGGCGCGCAAACCCGGCGCAAATGGCCAGATCGACTGGACGTTCGAACGGGTTTACGAGGTGTTCCCGCGTCTGGCAGAGCGGCGCAACCAGCTCGGCGGAACGCTGAGCGGGGGCGAGCAGCAGATGCTCACCATCGCCCGCACGCTTATGGGTAACCCCGAAGTCATCCTGCTGGATGAACCGTCAGAAGGGCTTGCCCCGCTCATCGTGGACGCCATCGGCGCGCTCGTCGCGCAGATCAAGCGCGAAGGCGTGACAATTCTGCTGGCAGAGCAAAATACCTACTTCGCGCTCGAACTCTCTGACCGGGTGTACATCATTGATGATGGGCGCATCCAGTATGCCGGGACTGCGCGCGAAACCAGCCACGATATTATCCGTAAATACATGGCTGTCCACAGTTCGTGACCATCGGCACTGTGTGGCGGGCCCCCCCCCCCGGGGGCCCCGCCCCGGGGGGGGGGGTTTTTTTGG
>CAZQIJ010000101.1:0-12350 GCA_964592955.1 uncultured Anaerolineaceae bacterium | reverse complement strand
GGGTTATGTTGAGGCACTAGACCGCCGCCGCAACCAGGATCTTGCCTTTGGCGTCTGCGCTGTAGGCACGGCTGGCCACGATGTTAATCTGCGTGCTGTAGGCCCCTTCGCACGAAAACAGGCAGTAGCCGCCGAGCATGTTCCTGCCGAGCAGCGTGGAGGCCGACATATCATCGTAGGCGCGGGTGCTGCTGAGGACGAAGCCCAGCAGTTCGTCTTCGCTGCCCACGCGAAAGCCCACGCCTTTCCACGACATCCAGCCGGTGAAGTAGGTGACGCCGTGAAAGTGGAGGAACAGCGGCGGTTCCCCGGAGCGCATCAGTTCGAGCTGAAGGTGGCTTTCAGTACCCGTGCGTTCGTAGGCCACCACGCGGCAGTACCAGGACTCGCAGTCTGGAATTTCGAAGATATTGTCGGTATCTGTCTCTGCCATTACCATCGCCTGTCCTCCCTGAGATCCCGTGTCGGGTCAACCAAAACCTGCGCGTGCCAGCCATATGCGCGTAACATGGTATTATCCTACCGCAACTGTCTGCCGTGCCCGGTTCGGAAACGGTTTGAATTTGTCTTGAAAAACATTTCTGTAACGATTCTGGCCTGTTCGTGTGGCTGTTCAGCGCTCGATATTGAGGCAAAAACGCCAGAAAGCCCCCTCGCCCCTGGGTGGGGGCCTTTGGGGTGAGGGGGCAAAGCTATGTGAGGTGTAGCGTTCCGCTCGGCACGGATGGGCGGCTTGCTGCGCGTGCTGTACTGCGCGCTGTACTGCGCGCTTATGCTGCGGGCCTGCTGCGCTCGAAGATCAGGGCGGGGGCGGCGATCCCCAACGCGAGCGCGCCCAGGATCAGGCCGGTTTTGGTGATGTTGCTGCTGGCCTCCACGAGCAGGAACTGCGCCGCGTCTGGGGTAGTGGTGGCCAGCATCACCAGGCCGATCATGGCGCGGTAGGCAAACGAACCCGGAATCATCGGGATCACGCCGGGGATCTGGAAGACGGAGGCCGGGACTTTGTAGCGCCGGTCGAGTTCCACGCCGATGACGCCCACCGCAACCGCGCCGACCAGCGTTGCGGCCTCCAGCGGCACTTCAAACTGCCGCTGCAGCAGCAGCCTTACGGCGTGGCCCAGTGCGCCGGTCAGCGCGCAGCCTGGCAGCAAACGCAGCGGCACATTAAACAGCACGGCGAACGCCACCGCCGCCACGCCTGACCAAAGCGCATCCTGGGCCAGGTTGAGGTTGGATTGGATGGGTGCCAGGATGCCGGAAACATTGGTGATGCCGATGGCCAGCAGCAGGCCCAGCGCGATACACAGCGACACGATGCCGCTGGTCATCCCGCGCGCGAAGCCGATGACCGAATGCCCCTTCAGGATATCTTCTGCGCCGTTGAGGAAGGGCACGCCCGGCACCAGCAGCAGCACAGACGCGGCCAGCGCCACCTGGGGCGTTTGGCTGAGGTCAAAGACGGCGGCAGCGCTGGCGATGATACCGGCGATCAGCGCGGTTACGATCACGGTGAGGAAGGGGTTGAAATGCTCGCGCGTCAACTGCTGGCGCACAAGCATCGCCACAGAGGATGCGGCGAAGGTCACGAGGAGCACAGGCAGATCCCCACCAAACAGGCGGCTGAAGGCGGCGCAGCCGACCCCGGCAGAAAGCGCCGCGACCCAGCGCGCGTAGTTATGTTTGAGGGCGGTGATGCGGCGCAGTTCCAGCCCAACCGCCGCCCGGTCTGCCTGGCCTGCCGCCACGCTGCGGCTGAGGTCATTGATAGCGATCACAATATCCATATTGACGACAAGATGCGGCACGCGCCGCGCCTTGGTTCTGAAGTCCACGCCGCTGCTGGCCGTGATGATGATGGCGTTGGCCGAAATAAACACGTCCATCCAATCGCAGCCCAAAGCGGTCCCCAGACGGTGACACGTCTCCTCGACACGGGCCGATTCTGCGCCATGCTGAAGCAGAAGCTGACCCGCCCACAGGGTGAGGTCGATGATGTCGCGGAGTTCTTCATAGGCCAGCGATGGCTTTTCAGAGACGGGATAATACGGCTGTGACAAACTGGATCTCCTTGATTACGCGGGTAAGGTTTCCATGTGCGATTCTAGCGCATTGCCGGGTGCAAACAAGGTGAAGCGCCTGGGCGGGCCGCGCTGATGGCTGGCAGGTGGTTGTTTAAAGGCGGCAGGGCTGGTATCTTAGTTCGGATGTAACTACTCAGGCAGGCGGTTGGGGGGGCGCTGCCCCCCAAACCCCCGGCCAACTTGTTGTAAAACGTTGGATCAAAAACTTCTCATTTTGTGATCGCAAACGGTATCGCAGCCTGGCAAGCATTTCTTAGCCACGTCAGCGGCGAAGCGTAATGGGGTTGCAGGGGGCGAAGTCCCTTGCTGGGGGTAAGCAGCCTGAGCAGTTACGTTCGGATTAGCCACAAGTGCAGAGAGGGACGTTATGACCGCCAACATGCCACCGGAATCCGCCGAAGTGCAGGGGCTGCGCAGCCGTGCCGCTGCCGCCATCGTGATCATCACGGCGATTGCAGTTGTTGCTTCGGTGATCGCTTTCACCGCCCGCACCGAAACCAGAGAGGCTCAGGAACAGCTTCAGACGGCCACGCTTTTGCGCGCCCGCGCGGATGCGCTGGAGGATGGCGCACAGACCGCAGCCTTTTTGATCGAAGGTGCGCAGCGTGACCTGCTGGCTGCGACAGTTGACGCGCGCGATGCGGCGGCGCTGGCCGAGACGCTGGCCGCCGAACAGGAGCGGGCAGCAGGCGAGCGTGCCCGCGCGACGGCGGCGCAGCAGGATGCAGAGGCGATCAACGGGACGAATGTCTCTGTGGTGGGCACGCTGAGCAGCCAGCTTGAGGAAGGGAACATGACCGCGACGGCAGACATAGGCTACGTTGCGGAGACTATCCTGACGACGACGGCGCTGCGGGATTATGCAGACGCGGTGCAGGGCACGTCTGAGGCGGTTATCGGCACGCTGGCGTGGCAGGTGGAGGCGGGGAACATGACCGGGACGGCGGTCAGCGCGCAGGTTGCCACACTAGAGGCAGCAGTGGCGGAGCGCGATGCTGAGTCCACACAGGCGGCGCAGATGGCGGCGACCACCGAGGCCGATCTCGCATCGCTGGTCATAACGCTGATCGAGGGCGAGGTTGAGCTTGAGGTGGCGCAGTCGGTCATCGCGGTGTACCAGCAGGCCAGCGGCGAGCAGCGCCTCGACCAGTTCAACGCGCTGGTGGGCGCGAATCCGGAGTCTGCGCTGGTGTATGGGCTGCGCGCGCAGGAGCTGGCGGCACGCGGCGCGTTTGCGGCGGCGGTTGAGGATTACACGCGGGCGATTGAACTGCGCCCGAATGACCCCCAGGCGTACCTGGAGCGCGCGCGCCTGTATGCTGCCGCGCTGGATCAGCCGGTCGAGGCGCTGGCGGATTACGAGCGGTATCTTGCGCTGGGCGGCATTGAGACGCAGGAAGTGACGGACGCCATCGCGGCGCTGCGGGCAGCCTTACCGGAAAGCGCGCCAGAGGTCACACCGGAAGCGACGGCAGCGCCAACCGGCACGCCATAACGTCGCAGGCGGTACACGGCGGGCGGTACACGGCGGGCGGTACACGAACCGCCCCTACTCGCAGTCCAGTTCCGCGATGTGATCTGGTTTGCCGCCGCGATACCAGGCGATGGTGCGGCGCGCGCCCTCGGCGAAGCTGGTGGGGGTGAAGCCGAGTTCGCGGCGGGCCTTTTCGCTGGAGACGCGCCAGTTGTTATAGACATACGAGCGCATGTTGATGGGCCAGAACGGTTCGCGCCCGGTGAGGTTGGAGAGCCAGGTGAGGACGCGCGAGGCGGTGATGCCCAGCCAGCCGGGGATCGTGAGGCGCGGGTACCACAGGGCGGCCTGCCGGGTGACCAGGTCGAAGGCTTCGCGGTGGGAGATCCAGTCTCCGCAGATGTTGTAGACCTCGCCCGCGCGGCCTTTTTCCAGCGCCAGCAGAATCCCCTGGGCGACATCCCCCACGTAGGCCGGGAAGATGATGTAGGTGCCGCCGTTGACCTGCATGATGAGGCCGCGCATGGGGTCGCGGAAGAACAGGCGGTTGAAGGCATAGTCGCCCATCGGGCCATAGAAGGCCCCCGGGCGCACGACGACAACCCCCAGGCTGTGTTCGTGATGGTAGCGCATGGCGATCTGTTCGCCGTGCCATTTGCTGCGCTGGTACGGTTCCACCGGGTTGGGGGGGTAGGTTTCGTCGATGATGTTCTGCGGGTCTGGCTGGCCGATGACGGCGACGCTGGAGACGTGTACTACGCGCGCGATCCCGGCGCGGTGGGCCGCGGCCATGACGTTTTCTGTGCCCTGGGCGTTGGTTTCGTCGAAGGCTTTGGAATCGCCCCAGAAGCGGAACAATCCGCCAGCATGGATGACGTAGCGGCAGCCCTCAAGCTGGCCATCCAGGGCGTGCCCGTCGCGCAGATCACCGGCGACCACCTCGACGGTGGCGGCATAGCGCAGCAGCCAGGGGTGAAGATCCGGGTGACGGGTGAGCACACGCACACGGTATCCGGCGCGGCAGAGGTGTGGGATGAGATGGCGTCCGAGAAAGCCTGTACCGCCGGTGACAAAGATCAATGGTCGCGTCCAATCGTTCGCCCGTTAACGGGTGCGGATAAGAGTCCGATGCGGTGCGCGTCCCAACGGGGTGGGAGTTCCTGAACATACGCTTCGATCTTCCAGCGCCGCGCACTGCGATCATACCGCATGCGGTAGACCAAAGACGAATCATCGAGCGCCTGGCGGTGTAGGCCAGACACCATCACACGGGCGGTCTGATGGTCGATGAGGTAGCATTCTTCGCCGTGCGGTGCAAAGTGGCGCACTTCCACGCGGTGATCTGCCTGGAGCACGCCGGGATAGGTGATGGGTACGGCGTGGCGCGCGGCGAAATGCCGGTAGCGCAGCAGGCTGGGGCCGGTGAGGTGGCTGGCGGCAGGGTCTGGGGTGGGGTCTGGGGTGGTGGGCAGGGGCTGGATGCGGGTTCTGCGCCCGAAGCGTGATGTGCGGTTGGTGCTGGCGAAGACGACGAGGGACGCGGTGTGCGGCGTGGGGGGTGGGGTGTCCTGGGCGGCGGCCTCGCGCATCCAGCGCATGGCCATCAGGTAATCGTTGCGCACCTGCTGGCGCACATAGTCCGGTGCCATCCATTCCGCTTCTGGCGTGCCGGGATTCAGTTGGCGCATCCGTTCCAGCCAAACGACCTGCTGTTGTTTATTCAACGACAGCAGCACGATACCTACAATCAGGACGAGTAGCAGCAGAAGCCACAGCATAAAAGTTGACCTGTTTTTTGCCCATGACTCTACACGAAAAGCGTGAGAGTCGGCAAGGGATCTTGTGGCGCAGATGGGGGCAACCGCAGCAGACTCGATGATCGGAGCATCAGAGGACAGCACGCATCGCAGGGGCGCATGGGGCGGTTCATGAACAAAGCCGCAGCAGGGGATGGATGAATTTCGTGGGACAGCCGTAAGACACGCTGGCGGAAATCCATGCGCAGTGGGCACGGCAGGCCGTGCCCCTGTACCCGCGATGGTTGACTGCGCACTGCGCCGGGGTGGACTAGACCGCACCAAACACGATGGAAGCGTTCTGCCCGCCCAACCCGAAGCTGTTGGACAGCACAAAGCGCAGATCCGGCACCGCGCGCGCGGTATTGGGCACGTAGTCCAGGTCGCAGTCGGGGTCGGGGGTTTCGTAATTGATGGTGGGGTGCAGCACTTTATCCGCCAGGCTCATCACGCAGGCGATGGCTTCAATCGCGCCAGACGCGCCAAAGGTGTGCCCCAGCATACTTTTGGTGGAGCTGATGGCGGTCCTATAGGCTGCTTCGCCAAACACCTGTTTGATGGCCAGCGTCTCCATCGCGTCGTTCTGCGGTGTGGAGGTGCCGTGCGCGTTGATGTACTGGATGTCTTGCGGGTTCAGGTGGGCGTCTTCCAGCGCCCAGCGCATGGCGCGCGCTGCGCCGTGCCCCTGCGGATCCAGCGCGGCGACGTGATAGGCATCGGAAGACGACGCGTGCCCCAGCACTTCTGCGTAGATGCGCGCGCCGCGCTGGATGGCGTGGGCGAGGCTTTCCAGCACCAGCGCGCCGCAGCCTTCGCCCATCACGAAGCCAGAGCGGTCGGCGTCGAAGGGGCGGCTGGCGGCGGCGGGATTGTCGTTGTATGCGGTGGCGAGGGCGGTCATGGCCGTGAAGCCTGCGACGGTGTAATCCTGGAGGATGGCTTCGACCCCACCGGCCAGCACGACATCGGCGCGCCCGCTGCGAATCAGTTCTGCCGCATCGCCGATGGCCTGTGTTCCGGCGGCGCACGCGGTGGATGGCGTATTCAGCGGCCCCAGCGCCCTGAAGAAGCGGCTGATGTAGTGGGCTGGCATGTTTGGCAGGGCGTTAATGAGCGCCAGCGGATTCGGCTTGCGGTAGCCGCCGGTGCGGTATTTGATCGTCGTATCGGTTGAGATCTCGTGTGCGCCCAGGGTGGTGCCGAAGACGACGCCCACGCGCTCCCCTTCGCGGTCAAGCGAGTCGATGGTCAGCCCGGCATCGCTGACGGCGTCCCCTGCCGCCACGACCGCAAACTGCGAGGCGCGCCCCATGCGCCGCGCTTCTTTCGGCTCAATATAGCGCTGTGCGCTGAAGCCGCGCACTTCTCCGGCGATCCTGACTGCCAGATGCTCTACGCTGATCGTCTCGATGGTGCGGATGCCGGAGCAGCCGGCCACGAGGTTATGCCACAGGGACGGCGCGTTTCCCAGGGCGGTAACGGCCCCGACGCCGGTAACGACCACCCTGGGACGGCCATTGCGCAGCAGTTCAATTGTCATGGTACATCTTCCGTCGTCATGGTACTTTTTCCGTCATGATACATCTTCCGTCGTCATGATACATTTTCCGTCATGATACATTTTCCGTAACTGCTCAGGTATCCTGGCCCCCTCACCCCTAAATCCCCTCTCCCACGCAGGGGCGAGGGGACTTTCTGGCCTGCGGTTTATTCCCTACGCTCCTCAGTGGGAGAAGGGGGCAGGGGGGATGAGGGGAATGAAAAAGCGTCCCCAACCGCCTGCCGGAGTAGTTCCCTTCTTCCATCATCCTGGTACATCGTCTCCATCCAGCCCTGGCGCGTCGTGGGGCGCGTTTGGGGCTGCCTGTTTTTCCATCACAGCCCGGATCGCCTCAACGATACGGCCATCCACTGCCCTGCGCGCCTGATGCACGGCATTTCTGACAGCGAATGCGTTTGATCTTCCGTGGCCAATAATGACAACACCCTGCACACCCAGAAGTGGCGCGCCGCCCACCTCAAACGTGTCGATGCTGCGGCGCACACGGCCCATGGCCGGGCGAATGAGCACGCCCCCCAGCATGGCCAGCGGGTCGGATTTAAGCTCTGCGCGGATGCGTTCGGCCAGGTAGCGGGTGGAGGCCTCGAACGTTTTGGTGAGGATATTGCCGGTGAAGCCGTCGGTCACCACGACATCGACGCTCCCCTTAAGGACATCTTTGGGTTCGATGTTGCCGCCATAATTCAGGGCGGACTGCCGCAGCAGGGCGTCTGCCTCGCGCAGCAGGTCGGTGCCTTTGCCTTCTTCCTCGCCGTTAGAGAGCAGCATCACGCGCGGGCGCGGCAGCCCCAGGGCCTGGCGCGCATAAATTTCGCCCATGTGCGCGAACTGCGCCAGCCAGTCGGCGCGGGCGTCTGCATTGGCTCCCACATCCAGGAAGACGACAGGACGCCCGTTGAAGCGGAAGATGCCCGAAAGCGCAGGGCGTTTGACGCCGGGAATGCGCCTGAGGACGGCGAGCATGGCGACGGCATAGGCCGCGCCGGTGTTGCCCATTGTGACGAAGGCCTGGGCTGTGCCGTCCTGCACCAGCGCCATGCCCAGGTGCATGGAAGACTGCGCTTTCCCCTTCAGCACCGCGCTCGGCTTGTCGTCCATCGCGATCTGCTCTGGCGCGTGAACCACCTCCACCGGCAGCCCGGCGGTCTGGTGTCTGGCCAGTTCCGCGCGAATGCGGCGCTCATCCCCCACGAGGATTACGGCGAGTCCGTCGCGCGCTGCCCACACCGCGCCCTCCACATCTGGCGCGGGGTTCTGGTCTGTGCCCATTGCATCTACAGCGATCTTTGTCATGGTGATATGCGTTTCTCCTCCTCTGCGCTCCTGTAAAACCAGGGATGGCGGCCAGCCGCTGACGGCCATGCGGCGGTGGGATCCGCTGCGGCAGAAACGGACTACCAACCCTGTGCCGACACTTCAGAAACGTGTCAGATCGACGTGCTGACATATTATCCAGGTGGCGTGCTGCGCTACAATGCTGTGCGCAACACACTGCTGCCGGATGGTGCGCGACTGCCGCGTACTGAAGTGAAGACGCCCGCTGGTTTTCGTTTGGTGCGCAGCACACTGCTGCCAATGCCGCGCCTGCCGGTGCGATCTCACCCGCATACTGGCGTCACACGCAGATGATTATAGTCGTTATGGCTGCATTTCGCGCGGCATTAAACGCCGTGCAGGGTGCCGCCAGGGTATCAGGGCGCAAGATGCAAAGGATGGCGAAATCGTCTTATGTCGGTAACCCGGATCTACATCCATAACCCGGCGCTGCTGCACCTGCTGCGGGGGGTGGCGTGGGCGGTGGTGGCGGCCAGCGTGTGGCTGATCGTGACCAACATCCCGTTGTTTTACCAGTTTGTGCTGGAGCGCATGGACATGAGCGAGGGGCTGCGCCGCCTTCAGGTTGATGCACACGCCGTCGCCCTGGTGCGGACGGTGGTACGGCGTTTTTCTGAGCTGTGCTACATTGGGCTTTCCGCCGCGATTTTGCTGCGCTCCCGCGATCTGATGGCGATTCTCATCGCGATGACGCTGGCACCGCTCGGCGCGTCGATCAGCGGATCGTACATCGAGGTGGCTGCGGCGCGCCCGGATCTGGTGGTGCCTACGAGCGTCGTGGCGATGCTCTCTACCACGCTTTCGGCGCTGCTGGTGTTTACGCTGCCAGACGGCAAAATGGTGCCGCGCTGGGGGCGCTGGCTGCTGGTGGTCTTTGTGCTGGCAGAGGCGGTGCGCATCGCGGTGCTGAGTACGCTGGTGCCCAACGCGCCGTCGCTGGTGTGGACGCTCACGTTTGTCCCGTTCGGGGCCACGTTTATGATCGGCCTGAACGGGCAGCGTATGCGCTATGCAACGCTAAGCCCGGTGGTGCAGCACCAGTTCAAGTGGGTGGTGTATGGGGCGGTGGTGGCGGTGGTGGCCGTGCTCATCGGCCAGGTCAGCTACCTGGTGGTGCCGCGCGATTATGTGATCCTGACGGCGGGTATCGACGAAGTGGGCGGGCTGGTGCTGGCGCTGTGCTGGATTTTCGCCACCACCCGCAGCCGCCTGTACGACATCAACCTGTACATTCACCGCACGCTGCTTTACAGCGTAATCGCCGCTGCGCTGCTGGTGGCGTTCGGGCTGGGATGGCTTGCGCTGCATGCGCTGCTGGCGGGAAACCTGGGCGAAACCGCCACGCTGATTGTTGTGTCGCTGCTGGTGGGGCTGCTGTTTGACCCGGTGCGGCGGCGGGCGGTGGCGTGGGTGGATCGCGGCCTGTACGGTTTTCGCTTCGACCTGCATCAGCTTGCGGCGGGCACACTTTCGCCACAGGTCAGCACACCGGGTGCCTACACCGGGCGCAGCATCGCCGGGTTTGCGCTGCTGGAACTGATCGGCCAGGGGGGAATGGGCGAGGTGTATCGCGGCTATGCGTTTGGCCGTCAGGTGGCGGTGAAGCTGCTGCCCTCGACTGTGGTGCACGAGATGGGGCACACGTTTCGGGATCGTCTCGAAAACGAAGCGCGCAGCCTGTCTCAGCTTGACCATCCGAACATTGTGCGGCTGTACGATTATGGCGAAGACCCCAACGGGTTTTACATTGTGATGGAGTACATCCAGGGGCCAAGCCTGCGCGAGCGCCTGCGGGACGCGCAGCGCCTGCCGCTGGACGAAGTCACTGCGATTATTACGGATGTGGCCGCCGCGCTGGATGAGGTGCATGGCAGCGGGCTGATTCACCGCGACCTGAAGCCGTCCAACATCGTGCTGAAGCCGTCTGCGCAGGGCACGCGCGCCATCCTGATTGATTTTGGCGTGGCGCTGATCACGTCACGCTCGACCACCATCACCGGCACGAATGCGGTGGGCACCATCGATTATATGGCTCCAGAGCAGATCAAAGAGGCCAGCGTGATTGACCGGCGCGCCGATGTGTATGCGCTGGGGGTGATGACCTATGAGATGCTGACGGGCGAGAAGCCGTTTACCGGCACGATGGCACAGATCCTGTTCGCGCATGTGTATGAACCCGCGCCGGATCCCTTGCTGAGCGATCCGGGGATCCCGCCGGAAGCTGCGCTGGCGGTGCGGCGCGCGATGTCTAAAGACCCGGAGGATCGTTATCCGTCTGCCGGGGCTTTCGCCGAAGCGCTGAAGGCGGTGCCGGTGGCGATGATGGGGTGAGGCGCTGCGCGTGAGGCGGGCCGCACGCAGGAGCGGGCGACCCAGTGCGGGACGCCCCTGTTTTGGGCTGCGGGCCCATGGGCCAACCAGCACGCATACGCACAATCGTAGGGACGATGCTCGCCTCGTCTGCCCCAAAATCCGGCGGATTTAAATGGGTTGATCCATTAGGATCAGTGCGAGCGGGCGAACAGCGTATCGATGAGCAGGCGCAGACCGTGGGCCGCGTTCCCCTGCGGATCCGCCTGTGCGAGCGATTCCAGGGCGCGGTCATAGAATTTCTTTTCCTGCTGGAGGGCATACTCCTGCGCGGCGGCGGCATCCAGCAGGCGGACGGCGTCGGTGACATCGGTTTCTGAGAAGGTATCTTTGCGGTAGAGCGTGGCCAGGTCGTTGCTGTGCATGAGGCCATAGAGCACGGGCAGCGATTTCTTGCGCGAGACGATATCGGTCGCGGCGGACTTGCCGGTTTTTTCCGGGTCGCCCCAAATGCCCAGGATGTCGTCGCGGATCTGGAACGAGATACCCAGGTTCAGGCCGAAATCGGCATAGTGGGCGGCGGTCACCCGGTCATGGCAGCCCACCAGCGCGCCGATTTCTGCGCAGCACGAGAGCAGCGCGGCGGTTTTGCCGCCGATCATGCTGATGTAGTTTTCGGTGGTGACGATGGGCTGCGTCTCGAAGCGCATGTCCAGGTGTTGGCCGCGGGTAAGCTCGATGGCGGTGGCGTTGTAGATCTGCCAGGCTTGCAGCACGGTCTCTGCCGGGACTGCGCGCAGGGCGAGGTCTGAAAGGGCTTTGTAGGAGAGGGCGAAGAGGGCGTCCCCGGCGTTGATGCCGTTGGCGCTGCCCCACACCTGCCACACGGTGGGGCGGCCATGCCGTGTGAGGCTGTTATCCTGGATATCGTCGTGGACGAGCGAAAAGTTATGCAGCAGTTCAACGGCGGCGGCGGCGGGGAGCCCCGTTTCGAGCGTGCCGCCAGCGGCCTCGCAGCACAGCAGCAGCAGGATGGGCCGCACGCGTTTGCCTGTGGGGATGGTGTTTGGCTGGCCGTCGGCATCGACCCAGCCCATAGGATAACGGAGCATGACGCCGTAACCGGGGGTTTCTACGGGCGCACTGTCTATGACGCGGCGCAGTTCTTCGTCGAGCGCGGTCAGGTAACGTTGGGCGATCTGTTCCAGCACGGTACACCGTCCTTCAGGTGGGTTAGGGGCTGCGTTACAGGTGAGCCGTAGGGCGGGGCAGGTGCCCGGCCCAAAAACGGCGCGGAAACTGCCCTAAACGCGCAGCAGCGGCGTGTGCTGCAGGGCGGTCACGGTTGGCGCGCCGCTGCACAGCATGGCGATGCGCAGTTGGGCGGTGGTGATGCGAATCAGCTCATCGACCGCTTCGACGCTTTGATCTGCCGCTTTGAGGAACGGCCCGGCCATGCCGCCAAGCGTGGCACCGAGCGCGATGCACTTGGCGATATCGATGCCGTCGCGCAGGCCGCCGCTGGCGATGACCTTGACGCCGGGCGCGCCCTTCACGGCATACTGAACGGCGTCTGCGGTGGGGATGCCCCAGTCTGCAAAGCTGCGCGCCACCTGTGCATGGAAGGCGGTTGGGGCGCGGTGATATTCCACCTCGCTCCACGAGGTGCCGCCAGACCCGGCGACATCAATCGCGGCGACGCCGGCCTCGGCCAACTGGCGGGCGTTTTGTTCGGAGAAGCCCCAACCCACCTCTTTGGCGATGACCGGGACGCCCACCGTGCGGCAGAC
>CAZQIJ010000100.1:0-12524 GCA_964592955.1 uncultured Anaerolineaceae bacterium | reverse complement strand
GTCCTCGAACGCTCCAAACGCCTGGATATCGGTATGGCAGCGGCGCAGAATCCCGGTCTTGGTGGTGGTCTGGCGGCGGCAGGTGTTGGCCTGGGAGTTGGTCAGAGCATCGGCTCCACGCTAAACCCGAACCAGGGTGCAGAGCTTTCTGCCATGCAGCAGCAGATGATGCAGCAGCAGCAGATGATGAACCAGATGATGATGCAGATGATGAACCAGAACCAGGGACAGCAGCAGCCAGCCGCTGCCGCGCCTGCCAACCCGCAGACCAAAGAAGAAATTCAGGCGCTGCTGGATAACCTCGATATGCGGCTGGCAACGGGCCAGCTCACCGAGGCTGCCTATAATCAGATCGCCCAGAAATGGCGTGATCGCCTGGCGCAGATGCAGTAAGCCCTACCCCGGCACGATGCGTTTCGTAACCCCAACCGCCAGCGCAACTATCCTGGCGGTTTTTTGTGGATTCGGGGGTGTGCGTTGGCGTAACTAAGTTCGAGGGTGTACTATTCAAAGTTAAATTCAATGGAACAGCATAAGGAGAAACCGTATGCGACATCGCCTCATTGTCGCCACCCTTATCATGGTCTTTGTCTTCAGCGAACACCTGTTTGCGCAGGATGCTACTGAAGAACCGACAAGCGAAGTTATTTCAACAGAAACGCCAACTGCCGAAGCAACGCCAGACGTGACTGAATCCGTGACAACAGCCCCCACCACCGGTACCACCACGCCCACGCCGGTCCCCGGTGAGACCTACATCGTACAGGCTGGCGATACCCTCTTTCGGATTGCGCAGCGTTTCAGTACAACTGTCAGCGCGCTGGCCCAGGCGAATAATATCGTTAACCCGAACCTGATATTTGTTGGCCAGCGCCTGCGCATTCCATCCGGGGGCGGTGCCAGCGCCACCAGTACGGCGGCACCGGCCACTGTCACCGCCACATTCACCCGCACAGCGACCCACACCCCTGTTCCTGGCGCAGTCCGCTATACCGTGCGCGCGGGCGATACCCTGTTCCGCATCGCCGTCCGCAACAATACGACTGTTGCGCGCCTGGTGGAACTGAACAACATCAGCAACCAGAATCTGATCTTCGTGGGGCAGGTTCTCCAGCTCCCGCCGGGCAGCCCTGAGCCTGGCACTGGCACCGCCACCCCCGCAGCGGGTGCGGCAACCCCCACACCCCGTGCGACCGCGGCCGCACCTGGAGCCTCTGTCGCGGCTGAGGTCGCGTATGGCGTGGTCGTGTATCCGCCCGGCCAGGACACGGCTGCTGCCGCCGCTGCGGTTGCTGACCTGGGCCTGGGTTGGGTCAAGCTGGTGGTGTCGTGGCGCGTGCTGGAACCCACGCAGGGGCAAATTGATTTTGCGGCGCTGGATGCGCTGGTAGATGCCTTCGATGCACAGGGTACACAAATTCTGCTGACGGTTTCAACTTCGCCGGACTGGGCACGCACGCGGTCTAATCCAGCGCGCCTTGCCCCTGGCGCAGATCCCAACGTGCTGCATGAAGATGGCCCACCTGATGATTTCACCACCTACGCGACTTTTGTCGGCGCGCTGGCAGAGCATTATGCCGGGCGTGTGGACGCCTACCAGGTGTGGGAGGAACCCAACCTGGGACGCGAGTGGAACAACGCGGCACACAATATCGGCGCAGAGAGTTATGTCAACCTGCTGACAGACGCTTATGCGGCGATCAAGCGTGCCGACCCCTCGGCACTGGTTATCACGGCGGGGCTGGCCCCCACAGAGTTTAACGACGGCGTCAACGCTGTTGCCGACCGCACCTTCCTCCAGGCGATGTATGCCAATGCGGTGGATGACGTAAGCGATGCCATCGCGGCACACCCGGGCGGCTGGGCAAACCCGCCGGATTCCACCTGCTGCCAGGCACCTGCCGGGGTAGAAACGCACTACGAAAACGCCACCTTTTACTTCCGCGATACCCTGCAAGACTACCACGAGATCATGGTTGCCAACGATGACAACCGTCCGCTGTGGGTTACAAAATTCGGGTGGGGCACCGCCGAAGACACGAACCCGCCAGATGCAGATTACCCGTTCTTCAACTACACCAGCCTGGATGAGCAGGCGCTCTATACGCCGCGCGCATTCCAGCTTGCCGGGGAACTGGGTTACATCGGCCCGATGTTTGTGAATAACCTGAACGCCTGCGTTGCGTCAGTTGCACGCGCTGAACTGTGCAATTACGGGTTGTGGGGGCCAAACGGTCAGCCGCGCCCGGTTTACAGGGCAGTGCAGCTCATCGAGAAGTGATTGTCTTGCAGGGATAGGCTGCGAGGGGCGTATGATGCGCCCCTCACGGCCTCATGACGCATAGAGGGCAGCGAGTGCTGCTGCCTCGGTGGTCAGGCGTTCGCGCAGGGCAGACGGAGCCAGCACCTCAACCTGCGCGCCCCAGGAGCGAATCCAGGGCAGCATCACACGCCAGTCGGTGACGTGCAGCCGCAGCATATACCGATCTTCGGCGATTTTCTCCGGGTGGGTGACGCCCCATGAGCGCTGCTGCACGGCCGCCAGCACTTCGGCAGAAAACGTCATGAGCACCTCTTCGGTATCGTCCGCTTCGCTCACGATGCCCCAGTCACCGGCAAGGTACAGGTACGGGTCGAAATCTTCCGGGATGTTATAGACGGTCTTCATCAGCTTGGCGCGCTTCACACGCCGCAGTTTAAAGGCATAAGTCTTCTGTGCCAGTAAATCGCGCCCCACCACATAGATCTGGCCGGACGGCGTAGGCTCGATGAAGTACGTTGCGAATTCGCGCGCGGTCTTGCCATCCCATAGTTTGATGACGCGGCGCTCCCCCCACCCCCGGATGATGGTTTCCAGGGCAGACATGTAGGCGCGATCTACCGGGTTTCCCCATGCCCCCTCAGCCAGCGCCAGCGCGTGGCCTGCCGGGATCTCCGGGAGAATATCAGACAGTTTGCGAAAGACCGACAGCACATAGGGGTTCTGCTGTTCCTGATGATGCGTGAGCACGCGTGCAGCCACCAGCAGCGTAACAGCTTCATTCAGGTTAAGGCGCAGCGTCGCCATATAGTAATCCCGGTTCAGGTAGAAGCGTCCGTCCTTCTGGTAGACCGGGACACCGAACTCTTCCAGCAGAGAAAGGTCGCGGTAGATTGTCCTTCGGTCTACATCACAGAACTGGGCAATTTCGACCACGCGCAGTCCATTTGGATTTCTGAAAAGGAGTTGTTCAATAATGGACAGGCGTTCTGTCCTGTTCGTGAGCCGGGTTTTCATGGGCATT
Source organism: uncultured Anaerolineaceae bacterium (assembly GCA_964592955.1). Classification (GTDB taxonomy): domain Bacteria; phylum Chloroflexota; class Anaerolineae; order Aggregatilineales; family Phototrophicaceae; genus CAZQIJ01. Next base: position 9,240 of record CAZQIJ010000100.1, on the reverse strand, counting down.
TTATGGTTGTTAATTTCCTTTGGATCAGTATACCAGCTTTCAGAAATACGCGCAGACACCGCTCACGGTTGCGCTCCGTTATGATCTGGCAAGAATTTTCCGTTAAGTGTTATCGCATGCTAAGTTGAGACAGCGGCAGTACTGCGCTACAATACAGCGTGGTGTAACCCTGTAAACCGTATGGCTGGTGAAGGTATTGGTATTGGTATGGTAGACACGCAGTTCCTGAGCAGACGAATTGGCCGGTATGATATACTGGAACGCATTGGCAAGGGCGGGATGGCGCAGGTCTATCGGGCGCTGGATACCAACCTTGATCGGGTAGTAGCGGTCAAAGTCCTGTATGAACATCTCAGCGACGATCCCACTTTCAAAGAACGATTTGAGCGCGAAGCGAAATTCGTTGCCAGTTTCAATCATCCTAACATTGTGCAGGTTTACGATTTTGATAGTTTTACCAAGGATGGCACGACCAACTATTACATGGTCATGTCCTACATTGCCGGCCACAACCTGCGCGAGGAACTGGAGCAGCACCAGAAGCAGGATCGCCTTATGGATCACCAGCGCGTGCTGCAAATTGCCAGCAACGTGGCAGATGCCCTCCATTACGCGCATGAACGCGGCATGGTTCACCGGGATGTGAAACCCGCCAACATCCTCTTCGATGAACGTGAACAGGCCATTCTCACGGACTTTGGCATCGCGCGGTTGATTGCGACGAGCAATCTGACCCAGGAAGGCATGACGGTGGGCACCCCCGCCTACATGTCGCCCGAACAGGTGGCTGGCGAAATGGTGGATGCGCGCAGTGATATTTATGCGCTTGGAATCATCACCTACGAAATGTTTGCAGGCCGCCCGCCGTTCCCGGATGATGGCAGCGTCTCTGTGCTGCTTAAACATCTGAACGAACCTGTGCAGTCGCTGGCAGAAATCACCCATCTGCCGCATCAGGCCGTGGACGCGGTCGTGCTCAGAGCACTGTCCAAGGATCCCAAAGAGCGCTACCAGACGGCTAAGGCGTTTGCAGATGATCTCCTGGCTGCCTTCCAGGGCATCGCCATTGCAGCGCCGGTACGCGTCAGGACCTCGCAATCAGGCGCGGTTACTTTGCCGGCTGCTTCTGAGAGAGGGGCAACATCACAGCAGGTCACGCGCGCTACCCTCAGTCTGCAGCAGGTTACACAGCAGATTCAAACCATAACACGTTCCCCCGCCGGGATACTGGTCGTGGGTGTCGCTGTGATCGCGCTGCTGCTGCTGCTCAGTGTGGTCAACAACGCCCTCAGAACCGCACCCAGCGCTTCAGGTGAGGTTGAAAGCATGACGGGCGCTGACTCTATGACCGGTACCTTCTATTTTTCCAGTACCTTCGATGCGGCCGATACCACACGCGACCTGTGGCAGGCGGACAGTATCCCGCTGCTGCTGCGCGAGTTTTCTGCGTCTGGCCTTTATCGCATCGACAATCAGCGCCCAGGGCGGGCCGTGACCTCGCTGTTTACGCCGGATTATCGCTACAGTGACGTTTCAATCTCGATGACCGCCACGCTTGAGCCAGAAAGCACACCGACGAGCGGTTATGGTGTTGTGTTTCGCTATACAGACGAGAATAACTACAATGTTTTTGCAGTTGATGGCACGGGGCGCTTCAGCATCTGGACGCGCAGCGAGGGCGTCTGGCGTGAACTGCGCGAGCTTCCCGGTGAGGACTGGACGACCAGTTCCAGCGTCAAGCGTATCGGCTTACCTAACGTCCTGACCATTGATGTGATCGGCAGCCGGATGATCGGCTATGTCAACGGCAATAAGGTGACGGAAGTTTCAGACGACACGCTGACTGAAGGCCGGGTCGGGGTGTATTTGGCCAGTTCTTCCGGCGGATCAGCCAGCGTGCTGGTGGACAGCTTTGGGGTTGCCGATGTCACCGAGTCCATGACGGACTCGATGACCGAAGAAGACGGCAGCCCGGATATCGACGGGCGATGAGGGAGGCGTGCCAGGGCTATCCCCCCAGGCGCGCACTCAGCACGAAGATATAGAGCGGGATCAGCCCGCCCACCGCCACGAATGCCAGAAAGGCCAGCACCATATTGACGGTATCAAACACCGGCGGGATTTCCTCTGGGGCACTGGCCGAAACGCGAGGATCGTGCTGCCCGTAGAAATTCTCCCGTGCGCGCTGCAGGCCGCTGTCCTGTGTGCCCACCGGCAGATTGTAGCTCTGCGATGGCGCGGGCTGAGGCACGTTGGGCAGGCGCTGCTGCCCACTGCTAGGCGCTTCTGGTGCCACACTGTAACGCTGCGTGGGCATGCTGGATGCAGGCGGTGGAACCTGGTAACCTGAGCCGGGTTGTCCAGCCGGAGCCGCGTAGCCGGTTCCGGGAGGGGCGGGTGGCGGTGTGGGCTGGCGCTGCTGCGGTGGCGGTGGGGTGGCCACGGGCTGGCGTGCGACAGTCGGGATCGAGGGCGGCATGGGCGGAGGGGCAGACGCTTCTGCTGCTGGCGTGCCCATCGTGCGTTCCTTGCCGCGATCACGGTAGGTGACCAGCACCTGGCCGAGCTGATCCGCCGTGCGGTAGCGGGCCGAAGGCTCTTTGCTCATCACTTTCTCGATCACGCGGGCCAATTGTTCGGGCACATTGGGGTTGAATTCAGTTACCAGCGGCACACGGTCCCGGATGTGCGCCAATGCCAGCTCCTGCTGGTTAGCACCGGTATAGGGCAAACGTCCCGTGAGCATCTCAAACAGGACAATGCCGATGGAATAGACATCTGAGGCAGCGGATGGTTTTTCCCCGCGGGCCTGTTCTGGCGCAAAATAGTGCGGGCTGCCCCACACCACAGACTCGCGCGTGGTGGGCTGCGTGTCGCTAAGGGCCTGTGCAATGCCGAAATCCGTCAGTTTGACCACGTCTGACTTGGTGATCAGTACGTTCTGCGGCTTAATATCCGCATGGACGATTCCTGCCCGGTGTGCGTACCCGGCCCCGGCGCAGATCTGGATCGCGTAGTCCAGCGCGCGATCCACCGTCAGCGTGCCGTGCGCGCGAATGATCTTCTTCAAATCCTGGCCATCGACAAACTCCATGATCATGTAGTGTGTCGCGCCTTCTGTGTTTACATCATAGACGGTGACGATATTGGGATGCGTGAGATTGGCGATGCTGCGTGCTTCGTTCTGGAAGCGAATGATAAACGCCGGATCGTTGGTCAGGCTGGGGCGCAGAATCTTGATGGCCACCGTGCGGCCCAGGGTCTGATCCACCGCCTTGTAGATGACGGCCATCCCGCCCGAACCGTGCTGCGAGACCAGACGGTAGCGCCCGTTGAGTAGCGTTTCACCGGACATATGCTTTTCTCCTTGTTACTACGTCCATTGTACCGGAGATCAGGGTCGCGTCAACGGGTCGAACAGGCGGCGGTACTCGTTAATTGCCGCCCGATCCGTCATCGCTGCGATGTAATCTGCCACCACCCGGTAACGCGCTTCGGTGCCAAGCAGGGCGCGGTATTCCTCTGGCATCTGGCGAGGCTCTTCGATGTTGGAGCGGAAGACCTCGGTAATGAAACGTTCCGCGCGTTTTGCCATGCGAATGATGCTGGAATGGTAGTACATGTGCTCATAGAGGAAGGCCTTCAGCGCCCTGTTGCGCTCCGTCATCTGTGGACTGTGGGCAACCGTGTTCACTGGCAGGCGCTGCACTGCTTCAGGCGATTGCGGGTTAAGCCTGCCCAGATTCTCGGTGGTGGTCTTCAGCACGTCATCCACCTGCATGCCGATCTGTTCCCGGATAAAGCGATGACGCGTAATCTCGTCCATCCTGCCGCCGCGCCAGTTCAACCGTTCACACAGCTCGCGCCAGATCTCAAGGTCGTTAAGCTGGTCAGGCGTGATCAGCCCGGCCTGCAGGCCGTCGTCGAGATCGTGGGCGTTATAGGCCAGTTCATCCGCGATGTTGGCTACCTGTGCTTCCAGTGCGCCGCGCAGATCCGGTTCCAGCCCCGCCGCACGGCTGAGGTCATAGTCCGTTTCGTGCTTGGCGATTCCCTCCAGCGATTCATAAGTCAGGTTCAATCCTGGCCAGAAGGGGTATCGTCGTTCCAGCTCAGTGACGACCCGGTAACTCTGGTGGTTGTGGTTGAAACCGCCATGTTCCTGCATAAGCTGGTTCAGCACGGTTTCTCCCGCATGGCCAAACGGCGGGTGCCCCAGATCGTGTGCCAGGCAGATCGTCTCTACCAGGTCTTCGTTGATCCCCAGCGCCCGGGCCATCGTCCGCCCGATCTGTGCCACTTCCAGCGTGTGCGTCAGCCGTGTTCGGTAGTAATCCCCCGCGTCGTTCACGAAAACCTGTGTCTTATACTCCAGGCGGCGGAAGGCCGCCGAGTGTACAATCCGGTCGCGGTCGCGCTGAAAGGCGGTGCGGTAGTGTGGTTCGTTTTCATGATGTCTGCGCCCGCGACTCTTCCGGCTCAGCAGCGCATAGGGTGCCAGCGTCTGTGTCTCGGTTTCTTCCAGCTTCTCGCGCGTAAACAGCATCGTCTAAACCCATCCTTTGCTTATGGTGTATGGTGTCGCCCGTTGTTGTCGCATCAAAGCACCCCATTGGACTCTTGGATTGTACCTGTTTACGGGATTGCCCGCCTGTGTGCTATAATCGGCCCACCAAAAAGAAACTGGCTCTGGAGAGAAATTTATGAGTCTGATGGATATCAACCAGGCCGCGCGAATGATCGAATGGTTGGACGAAGAACGTCGGCGCGACAAAGTCACCATTGCCACCCTCGAAGAACGGCTTGCACAGCAGCAAGAGGTCATCGACACCCTTCAGAAGCGTCTTAACAGCATGGAATCGGATCAAACCCTGATGCGCAGCCAGTTTGTGCCCAGCGGTCGGGATGTGGATATTGCGGATCAACTGCGCAAAGAGATGCGCCAGCTTCTGGAAACTACAGAAGCAAAACGGCTGACTGCCGAACGAGAAGCCGACCGCCGCGTTGATCTTATGCGCGAGAACATTCTGCGCGGCGTGCGCGAGCTGGAAGAGAAACTGGGCAAACTGGAGCGCCAGAGCGCTGATGTGGGCGTGCTGCAGCATGACCGCGACCGGCTCGGCAGCGCAGTGGCGCTGCTGCAGCAGCGCGCAGAAGACCTTTCGAAGAAGCTCGAAGAACCAGACCGCCGCCTGGCTTTTCTGGAAGAACAGCGCCGCCAGGATGCGCGCCGTGTATCTGAGCTGGAAACTGAACTCCCGGAAGTGAAGAAACATCTGGACAGTGTGCGCCCCAAAATGGCCCTGCTGGAAGATCTGGCACTGCGCAACGAACGGCGCATTCAGGAAGTTCAGGGGGGTGACCGCGAACGCCGCGAACAGATGCAGCAGTTCATTGACCAGCAGAATCTGCTGGTGCAGCAGCGCGACCAGCAGATTGAGAGTTTGATTAAAACTTTCGGCGAGCAGGATAACATCATGCAGCGCAATATTGAACGCTTCGAAACATGGTCAGAAGCGTATCGCAGCATGAAAGCCATCATCGACGACTTTCAGCGTATCGGCGACCGTCTGGAACGCCGCATTAACGAAGTTGCCGAAATGCAGCGCCTTAGCGAAGAACGCTTCCGCCAGGAATGGAACAACTGGCGCGCGGATGATCAGAAACGCTGGAAGCAGTTCACCCTCTCGAACGACGAAGTATGGCGCGGGCACGACAAGGATTTCGAGCGTTTCGTGCAGCGGTTAGACGAACTGGCCTCCAGCTTGCAGCCGCTTCAGGACAGCATCAGCCGTATGTGGAAGCTGGAACGCGAACGCGCACAGCTCTACCGCGATCGCTATCAGGCGATGCTGCTGGAATACGACACCGCCCCAACCTCACTGGTCACTGAAACTCACACCAACGGGAAGATCACACCGTAACCCATGACGCGCGTTATCGGAACTGCCGGTCATGTGGATCATGGGAAATCAACCCTGGTTCGGCGCTTAACCGGGATCGATCCCGACCGGCTGGCGGAGGAAAAAGCCCGCGAAATGACGATTGACCTCGGTTTCGCGTGGCTGACCCTGCCGCCAGCGCCGGATATGCCCCCGCAGACGGTGGGCATTGTGGATGTCCCCGGACATCGTGACTTCATCGAAAATATGCTGGCCGGTGTGGGCGGCATAGACGCCGTGCTGCTGGTGATTGCCGCCGACGAAGGCATCATGCCGCAAACCCGCGAACACCTCGCCATCCTCGATCTGCTGGGTGTTGCGCACGGTTTGATCGTGATGACCAAGTGCGACACCGTCGATGACCCCGACTGGCTGGCGTTGGTAGAAAACGACATCGAGGTATTCGTGAGCAGTTCGTCGCTGGCGGGTGCAGCGATTGTCCGCGTGTCTGCCCACACGGGTGAAGGAATTCCGCTGCTGCTGGAACACGTCACGGCGCTGCTGGCACGCATTCCACCACGCCCCGATCTTGGTCACCCACGCCTGCCGGTTGACCGCGTCTTCACCATGCCAGGGTTCGGCACTGTGGTAACAGGTACGCTTACCGGCGGCGCGCTGCGGATGGGGGATGAAGTCATGCTCATGCCGCCGGGGTTAAGTGCGCGCGTGCGCGGCCTGCAAAGCTACAAACAGCGGGCAGACACCGCATACCCCGGAAGCCGTGTCGCCGTTAACCTCGCAGGCATCGAAAAGCAGGAGGTTACCCGCGGTATGGTCATCACGCATCCTGGCCAGATGACGGCCACGACGCTGGTGGATGTGCATTTTCGGCATCTCTCAGATGCTTCGCGCCCGCTCAAACACAACGCCCTGGTCAAGGTGTTCTGCGGCACCAGCGAACTGACCGGATATGTGCGGTTGCTGGACGCGGAGACCCTGTCCCCTGGCGCGCATGGCTGGGTTCAGATCCGCCTTGATGATGCGGCGGCGCTGGCGAAGGGAGATCGCTTTATCCTGCGGTATCCCTCGCCGCCAGAGACCATCGGCGGCGGCGTCGTCGTCGATCCTCACCCGTTGCGCCGCTGGCGGCGTTTCCAACCGGACGTTATCGCCGCGCTCGAAACCCGTATGCAGGGCACACCCCTGGAACGTCTGGCACAGGCCGCAGAAGGGCGTGAACCCCTCAAACGGGCGGAACTTCAGAAGCGTTACGGCGAGGTGGATTTTGATGCGGTGCTGGCTGAAGCCCTCGCTGGCGGGCAGATCGTCGCGTTTGACGACGGCACGCTGCTGGCAAGGACGAGCTTTCGTGCCATCTGCCGAGAGATGGTTGAAGCGATTGCACGCTTTCACGAAGCGTTTCCGCTGCGCGCAGGGTTGGCCCGCGAGGAACTGCGAAGCCGGATGGGTATCAGGAATACGGCACTGGCCGTTCTGCTGGCTGCCCAGGCAGAGATCGTCACGACCGGAACACTGGTGAAACTGGCAGGGCACGAAATCCGCTTTGACGACCAGCAGCAGGCACAGGTCGCGCATCTGCTTACGGCTATGGATTCCAGGACGCCACCCTCACTTGCCGAAGCGGTGAGCCTTATCGGCGAAGACCTCGTTTATGCCCTCATTGACCAGGGCGAACTGGTGCAGCTACAACCGGATGTGCTGCTGCTGCGCTCGGCTTTCGAGACGATGACCGCTGCCACGCTCGCCATGATCGATACTGATGGCGACGTTACGGCAAAAGCGCTGCGTGATCGATTTGATACTTCGCGCAAGTATGCCATCGCCCTTCTGGAGTATCTGGACAGTCAGGGTATAACACGGCGGGTCGGTGATGTTCGCGTGCGTGGCAAGACGCGCACATCAACCGGCTGATTTGCGCGTCCGTTTCACTCAATCAGGGACCGCGCCGAAAGTGCCGCACCCACAATACCGGCATCGTTCATCAGCATTGCCGGGAGAAGTTCAGCGCGTGTCTTCAGCAGGTGAAAGAACTTCTCAAACTTGCGGCTGACCCCGCCGCCGAAGATGATCAGGTCTGGCGAGAACAGAAACTCGACATACTCGAGGTATTCGCCAACGCGCTTCGACCATTTCTCCCACGTCAGTTCTTTGTCGCGGCGGATGCGGTCTGATGCGCGTGTTTCTGCGATCTTACCGCGCAGCTCCAGATGGCCGAGCTCGGTATTTGGCATCAGGATTCCGTCCACGAAGATTGCGCTGCCGATGCCAGTGCCGAAGGTGAGGATCAGCACGACGCCGCGCCGACCCACCCCGGATCCAAAGTTCATTTCTGCGATTCCGGCGGCGTCTGCATCATTCAGGACCACCACAGGCCGGTTCGTCTTCTGTTCGAAGATGCGCCGCCCATCCGTGCCGATCCATTCAGGATCGACATTTGCAGCCGTATACATGACCCCATGCTTGACGACCGCCGGAAAGGTGCATCCCACCGGGCCATCCCATTCAAAATGGCGCACAATGTCTGCCACCACGTCCCCGATGGCATCCGGTTTGGAAGGCTGTGGGGTATCGATACGGAAGCGCTCCTGCGTAAATTCACCCGTTTCGGTGTTGACCAGCGCGCCCTTGATGCCAGAGCCTCCGATATCAATTCCGAGAAGTTCCATGCTCGTTATCCTACCCACTGTCTTGCGAGTTCCGCCAACAGGCGCGTGCCATAACCGCTGCCGCCTTTGGCGAGAAAGTACGGATTGTCTGGCGTATCCAGCATCACCCCGGCCATATCGATGTGGGCCCAGACCGGATAGTCGATAAACTGCTGCAGGAACACTGCCGAAGCCCCTACCCCGGACGTGCGCCCGCCGGTGTTCTTCATGTCTGCGGTATCGGACTCAATGGCCTTCCTGTACTCTGGGTAGAGCGGAAGCTGCCACAAGCGCTCGCTGGTGGCTGCGGCGGCGGCCATCAGCCTGTCACGCAGCGTGTCATCAGTGCAGAACAACCCCGCGGCCTGCGGCCCCAGGGCTACTGCGCACGCACCGGTGAGGGTGGCGATATCGACCACCGCGTTTGGCTTAAATCGCGCAGCATAAACCAGGGCATCGGCCAGCAGCAAACGGCCTTCCGCGTCGGTATTAACCACCTCAATGGTCTTGCCGTTGCTGGCGGTGATCACGTCCTGTGGGCGGTACGAGCGTCCGCTGATCATGTTCTCGGCAGCAGGTACCAGGCCAACCACGTGCAGCGGCAGATCCAGCAGCGCAATCGTCTGCAAGGCCCCGATGACCGCTGCCCCGCCAGACATATCCGCCTTCATGCCAATCATGCCGTCGGCGGT
>CAZQIJ010000099.1:0-12568 GCA_964592955.1 uncultured Anaerolineaceae bacterium | reverse complement strand
GAATACGGTGACCCGGATTGCAGCGAGCAGTCGGCTGAGGAGGTCGCGTCCAAGGTAATCGGTCCCCAGGAGGTACGCCGGATCGCCCCCCGCCACAAATGCCGGTGGCAGCGTCGCCCGGCTGATGTTTGTGCGGGCAGCGTCATAGGGGGCGATGCTGCCACCGATCCCTGCCAGCACGATAATCAGCAACAGGTAGAGCACCGCAGCAGTGACCCACCATGCCAGCACGCGGGGCGGTCTGCCGTCTGCTGCCGGTATCGTTGGTCTCATCCGCCGCTTGATTGTCAGACCGTTCATCGCTGTGGTTCCTGTGCTCCTATTATGCGGATGCGCGGATCGATTAGCCCATATGTGATATCGACCAGCAGGTTGGAGGTGATGACCCCGATGGCAATGAGCAGAACCACCCCCTGCACAACGGGCAGATCGCGCGTGGCTACCGCACTTACAAACAGTCGTCCCACACCCGGCCAGCCGAAAACAGTTTCGACGACTGCCGCACCACCAACCAACAGGCCGATCTGGAAGCCGAGCACCGTAATGACCGGAATTGCCGCGTTGGGCAGTACGTGCCGCCACAGCACGCGTCGTTCCGTCAAACCTTTGGCCCGCGCCGTGCGCAGATAAGGTTCATAGAGCACGTCCAGCACTGCGCTGCGTGTAAGCCGGGCAATGCGTCCGGCTGCCCCAACGCTAAGCGTCGCCAGGGGGAGAATAAGATGAGCAGGCGTGTCATTGCCGGAGGTGGGCAGCAGGCGCATCTCCACAGCAAATACAATGATAAGCAGCACACCCAGCACGTAATCGGGCAGTGCATAGGTCATTACAGACAGGATGGTGAGCAGGCGATCCTGCCAGCGGCGATGATGGACTGCGGCTGTAACTCCTGCGCCAATACCAACCACAGCCGCAACGATGAATGCTGTTCCGCCGAGGAGGAGCGTACCCGGAAGGGCTTCGCCAATGATGGATGTCACTGGCAGACCATTCACAAACGACTGCCCCAGACTTCCCTGGACAACTGCGACAAAATACCGTATGTACTGCTCGGAAACAGGCGCGTTCAGACCCCATCTCTCAATGTAGAATGCGCGGATCGACTCTGGGGTGTCATCCGGCAGCAGTACAGTCAGTGGATCACCGGCTAGCCGAAATACCAGGAATACCACCGTTACCACGAGCCACAGGGTAATCAAAGCGCGCAGGCTGCGTTGAAAGAGATAACGCATCATAGCCCATTCTGCTCCCGCCAATGCGCCTCAACATCACATGCGTGAAGCGGCGGCCACTGGCCGCGTGGTGTGATTGGAAATCGAGGTTTCTCCATATGCCTGGGCTGGACAAGCCGGATTTCAACGCCTTCACCATCGAAGGTATACTCCACTAAGCCGTTGACGTCCAGTCCGTTAGTGGAGGGATAATCGTCCACGCCTCGCATGATCGTGGGGGCGGTGACAACGGTAGCGCCCATCGTCTGGAGCGTGCGGTAGACATGCAGGTGCCCCGCCCCAATCAGCCGAACGTTGGCTGTCTGCATCAGTTTACGCAGACGCTGCCGCGCCAGTGCCGGAATCGCGGTAGTAATGTACTCTGCTTCAAACATAGAGGTGACGCACGGTGGTTTGTGCATGAACAACGCGGTTGGCCGATCTCCGGCGAGTTCCAGGTGCTGCTCTATGAACTGCCACTGAACTGTTTCCCCCTCAAACCCGGACTCAAACATCAGGTCATTAATGCCAATCAGGTACCAATCGCCGAACGGTTGCGCCCAGCAGTCCTCATTGAAAAGAGACAGGTAGTATGCCCTGCGTGCTTCGGTGATGGCATAGGTTTCCAGCCAGGGCACCTCCGGTCGCAACCGCGGGGCAGGCGGGCCACCCCCTATGTCGTGATCGCCGGGTACTGCACGCCATGGAACTGTCAGCCGAGCCATCTGCTCTCTCGCGAACGCAAGATCGTCCGTATCCTCAGGCGACTCCATCACAAGATCACCGCTGTTTATCACCAGGTCGGGCTGTGTATAGTTAATGTGGGAGAGCAGCGCAAGCCAGTTGGCGAACGTGTAGGCCCGTGTTCTGCTGAGGTGCAGATCCGAGATATGTATGAGTTTTCTGGGGGCCACCTTACGATTACCTCAGATACATGCCGACACAGGAAAGCAGAGGAAAACACCGCAGACGCGGTGCATTCCTCCAGGCTATTAGAAAGTGGGTTCAGCTACTCGTCAGCCGGAAAGAAACCTGGCCCGAAGGCAATACTGAAGTTAGATACCGGCTGCCAGTCCAGGTCGGAACGCAGTGCATAGTATTCAGGGCGCTGCCAAAGGAACAGGGCCTGTGGCTCCTGTGCCCAGAGGTCCTGAATCTCCTGCCATACCTGCGCGCGCGCTGCCTCATCCGTTTCCTGTTCGAGCTGTTGACACAGCGCGTCCAGTCCTTGGGGTACGCTGATGCGAGCGTTACTGGCGTAGGCACTATCGGACGTGAAGGTGGTACAGACCGGTGTAATCGGGTCAGGCATGGTGATGTTGTTTGAGGTGGACCACAGGCTTACATCTGTGGGGGGATTGAGTGTGTGCAGCGAGAAATCAGGGATAATGTCCAGTTGCACGCGCAGGCCAACATCCGCCCACATCTCCTGCAGCAGCAGCGCGGTTTCGTTGACGAGCACGAAGTTGTTGGTAATAAACTGAAGCTTGATCGGCGCACCCTCATAACCCGCCTCTTCCAGCAGCAGTCGCGCTTCATCCGGATTGTACAGGTTGGGCACCGGCTGGAAGTATGGGCCATAAGCAGGTGATTGGATGCCTCCCAGCGGTTCGACTGTACCACCATAGAGCGCTTCGGCAATCGTCTCCAAATCTGCCGCCAGGATCAGAGCGCGGCGGACGCGCGCGTCGTGGACCGGCAGTTCTTCGGGGCCGGTCATAAACGCAAACATTTGTATGTTCTCCTGCGGGGCGACTTCCACGCGAAAGCCCTCTGCCTCCAGCATAGGGAACTGCTGCGGGATCACACCGACGATCAGATCAAGCTCGCCTGCCAGCAGTCCTGCCACGCGGGTGGAGGGTTCGGGGATGTCCCGATAGGTGATGCTGGCGACAGGCGGTGTACCACCCCAGTATTCATCAAAGGCAACCAAACGCACTTCATCGCGGGCAGTATACGACTCCACGCGATACGGGCCCGTCCCGATGGGTGCCTGGTTAAAGGCATCTGTGCCTGCTTCAAGGTAATAGGCACGTGGTATCACGTAGCCGATATTCGACTGGAGGCGGCTTATCAGTGCAGGGTCAGGGAACGCAGTCGTCACCCGGACGGTTCGTGGATCCATGACTTCCACATTTGTGAAGACACCGATGGCGAGTGGGCTGGGTGTCAGTGCCTCTGGCCCCCATAATTTTTCCGCAGACAGGGTGAAGGCAACATCTTCGGCTGTCAGCTCGGATCCGTTGTGGAAGATAACGCCCTCGCGGATCGTCAGATCAAGTTCTGTTGGTGATACGAATGCCCACGATTCAGCGATACCTGGGACAGGAGCCGTCCCCTGACCGTCGGCACCAAAATCGCGACCGATAAGTGGATCAAACACGTTGTAGACGATACGACGCTGAAAGGTACCTTCGCAGGTCACGCACAAATCATTGGGAATGTTGTTGACCCCGACGACAATATCGGGACGTTGGTCTTGAGCAGTAACCGGCAGGATGCCGATTCCGATGACCATGAGGGCTGAGAGTGCGAAGAGACTCAAACGAACCATGATGTAACCTCCGTTGGATGCTCTGCATATACTTTCGAGGGAGAAGATGCGCGCCAACCCTCATCCCTCTTGACTTCCAGCATAGCATCACCCGGACAAAGATTACAACGAACATGAATAAAGCTTAACTGGTGCGATACCCTGATGCCACAAGTCATCGAATTGGTAAAGACCCTTTCATAATGGCATTGCATCCTCTTAACTAAACGACCTGGACCTCTACACCTTTGGCTTCAATCTGCTGACGTTGGAACGGGAGAATTCTGTCATCGGTAATGAGCACATGGATTTTCTCCCACGAACAGATGACGATTTGTGGTGGATTATCGAACTTGCTGTGATCTGCCACAACGACACACTGCCGAGCTCGTCCAATCAGTTCCCGCAGGTAAACGACATTGCTGATGTGACCAGCCGTGGCACCGAGCTTGATGTCCAGCCCGGTCACCGTAAGAAAGACTTGATCAATGGTGAATTCCTGAAGGGCTGCGATGGCACTGGGCCCAACCAGCCCGTCGCGTCCCAGTCGCAGGTAACCGCCGGGCACGAAAAGCTCTGCACGCTCATTTTCTGAAAGAATCCGTATGATTTCCAGGTCGTTACTTATGGCGGTGAAGGTGACATCCGTGGGAATATGACGGACGACATAGAGCGGGGTGGAGCCACCCGTGAAGGCGATTATTTGTCCCGTTCGGATGCGGCGGGCAGCGGCCTGCCCGATTCGATCCTTTTCGGTGGTATGCAGCAATTGACGGTGTTCATAGAACTGCCGCACCTCTAAGGTTTGTTCGCGCCGATGCGCTGCACCACCATGCGTGCGTCGCACCAGGCCCTGCTGCTCCAGATCACCCAAATCCTTCCGTATTGTCGCTTCAGACACCATAAGCGTTGCCGCGAGATCGCCAACCGTGACATACTCTCGCTGCAGCAGGATATCGATGATGGCAGTCGCACGTGCCTTCGCAGACTCTGTTCTGCGTGGTGGTTGCATTGCTTTCCCTATCAGTTGCGTGTGCTTTACGTACTACGGGTGTCATGTATGGCAATCGCTACCCGATAGTATTGTGTTTTCATGATATGCAGGTTAATTTCGCCCTATTGCAGGGGTCAGGCCTGGGAGGGCACACAGGGGCGAACTGCGGTTGGGGTGGCATAGAGGGATTCTCCTCATTGAGTTCCCTCGATTTGTTCGATAAGCTCACGATCCCGTGGCGATATCATGGACAAACCAAAACGAATACGCACAATCGTAGGGACGAGGCCTGTGTGACACAAGCCTCGTCCGCCCCGGACCACGCAGGCGTTGTCCCTACTAAATCCGACGGATTGAAATGGGTTGATCCATCAGTTTGCGCGAAAGTCGTCAATAATCCGCTTCTTGGCGTTTTCATAGTCCTGCTGTGTGATCAGCCCCTGCTGTCGCAGTTTGTCCAACGCATCGAGCTGTTGCTGACCGGAAGCGTTGAGAGTCGTAGAGACGCTTGGTGTCATCTCAATGGTTAGCTGCTGATAACCTTGCTGAAGTGTCTCTTGTACGGCTTGTCCGGCCTGACTCATCATGCCTTGTCGAACCGCGACGGCAAATGGTGCAAGCAGCAGCAGTCCGCACAAGCAAAACACCCCGATTGCGTAATTGGCAGGTGTTCGAAAAATGGCATCTACATCGCGCTCGCGTCCGGCAGCGTTCACACAGCGAAAATGCGTTTCGGCATATTCTTGATAAGCGTTGTACTGATACTCCAGCGTTTCGCCCGATTCACAGGCGAGCGCCTGATGCAGCGGCTTCACGAGCGGTACAAGTATGGGGAAATCCATGTTGGGAATAACAAATAGGGGGACGATGACCGCCGCTGCCCCGCACATCAACAACAAGGCAATAATGCTTGTGATTCCTCGCCACATAACCTTGCTCCTCTACTGAACGCTTCATTCAGGATCAATTACGGATATGATACTTCAATTATACAGTACTTTTGCCAATTATCCCTCGTCTTGAAGTTGAGAGGTCAAGAAAATTTATCCAGATCTGGCAGGATATGATAGTAAGTTGGCAGCATATGATTAAATCATCGCTGGCGGGTTGCGGTATGCTGTTCACATCAGATCAGTTGGCATAGGTATTTGTCAACAAAATGCATGTGGTTAACAGAAAAGGATAAAATAATGCACCTCGCGCTTAACCAAGATATTCGAATGCCCATGATTGGCTTCGGGACCTACCTGATTACCAACGATGAAGTCCAATCCCATGTTCTGGAAGCCTTACGTGTCGGTTATCGACACATTGATACCGCAGAAGGGTATGGCAATGAGGAGGGGGTTGGCCGAGCGATACAGGCTGCTGCGGAAGACCTGGGGTTGTCGCGGGAGGATGTTTTCGTGACGACCAAGCTGTATCCCGGATACGCCGCATGGGGACAACCCGTCAAAGACTATCAGGCAACCATCGATTCGCTGAATCAAAGTTTGTCCAATCTTAACCTGGACTACGTTGATCTGTATCTGATTCATGCCCCATTTGCAGGAGAACAGCGCCTGGAGCAATGGAGGGCGATGGTCGCGCTGCGCCAGATGGGGAAAGCGCACGCAATCGGTGTGAGTAATTTTAATATCACCCACATCGAGGAAATCAGATCCGCTGGTTTGCCGCTCCCGGATGCCAATCAGATTGAGCTGCATCCCTGGTCGCAGAAACCAGAATTGACGTCATATCTGCTCGACCACGGTATAGCGATCATTGCATATAGTAGTCTTGTGCCGCTCTCAACCTGGCGAACAGCACCAGGACACGATAGTGCCAAAACCGAGGCCATGAAAGAAGCCGGTGCTGAAATTGATTCGCCCTTCAGGGTCATGGCACAAAAGTACGGTGTCTCTGAGGCGCAGGTTCTTCTCCGCTGGGGGTTGCAGAAAGGTTATGCAGTTCTGCCGAAGAGTACGAACAAGGCACGCATCCACCAGAATTTTGATCTGCTCTCATTCGAAATTGATGAAGCAGACATGGCTGCTATAGCCAGAATGGACCGAGGCGACGGTGTTGCCTGGAGCTTCGGGGATCCCACCAAAGCGTCCTGAGTACACAGGTATGATCACGTTATTCATCCAGAGCAACACCATCGCATCATCAATAAACCATGTAGCGTGGAAGCGGCACGCACGGCGCTGGCCGAACTGCCAGTGATGCAAGATAATCTGATTGACTTCGACCTAATGCGGTCAGTGCCATGGGATTGTCTTCCTGTGACAGATGCTGACGACTAGGCGTAGCATGTAAACCATGGCGAGCATTCAATCATCTCTTGGTTTGTGGCTATAAGCAGAAAATGGCATGAGCTGTCACTCAGGCATTGTCAGATGAACTTGTGTAAGCTTATGTCTTGCAGCATATAGGCAAGGAGATATACTGTCTTCTTGCCTATCCATAAATGCAACATCAGTAAAGGAGTGTCATAAGGTGGCAGAAAGCAATAGGCGGCGATATGCCTTCGACAAAGGATGGCAGGCTCTATTTCGCGATACACATATCATGATGCAGGATGTATTACGCTATGCTCAACTACCTCTTGATATTTTCTCGCGTAACCCCATAACGATTACAGGAGATGAGTTCTTTCGGTTCTGGAAGGGACTCGCGTTTGTAACGCAGGATGACCCAACTTTTGCGCTGCACATGGTCCAAGCCATTTCAACAGAAACCCTCAGCCCGGTATTTTTTGTTGCCTTTAGCAGTGATGATCTGAATACCGCACTTCGTCGTATAGCAAAATATAAACCCCTCGCTGGCCCCCTCCTCATGACCCTCGATCAAAGCGAAAGTCAGACACAAATCGCTTTCTCTGGTGCACTACCGGCGGATGGTGTGCCCGATATTCTGATCGTTATGGAACTCGCGTTCTGGGTCCATGTTGCCCGCCTGGCAACGCGCGAACAGATCACCCCCAAAGCGGTCCACATGATGTTTGTCCCCCCCGCACGAGAAGCTTATGAGGCATACTTTGGCACATCCATCATACGGAGTGAGTTTAATGGCCTAACATTTAGCGCGACTGATGCCGCTAAACCATTTCTCACAACAAATCATGCGATGTGGTCTATTCTTCAACCCGAACTGAATAAGAGGTTGCAAGACCTAACCCAGGAATCGTCGTTTAAGGAACGTGTGCGGGCCTGCTTAGTAGAGATGCTCGCCAGTGGCCGTTCTTCAATGGCAGACGTCGCTTCCAAACTGGCGATGAGTAGCCGCACACTACATCGACGGCTTAAAGAAGAAGATACAACATTTCAGAGCGTCCTGGATGAATTAAGAGAAGAACTTGCACGACATTATCTTTCCGTATCGGATTATTCGAGTACAGAGATTGCGTTCTTATTGGGTTATGAAGAAACCAACTCGTTCTACCGGGCGTTTAGAGCATGGACAGGGAATACCCCCGAAGAGATCCGGGCAACTGTATAACCCCTGTCCATCCTCAGAACCATGTGCGTATTGGCTGGGTTACCACCAATTGGGCAATCTGCCGCCGGAGATGGGCCAGTTACCCAACCTGCAAGAACCTTGCCTGGTGGGGAATTGAACTTGCCCCGGAAGCTGGCATTAGTACTATCGTTACATTTACCGTTGCTCTTAACAAGCGCGCACTTGATTTGTTGAGAAAGATTGTATCACAGGATAGCACCTCAGAGGTCAGGGGCTGTACTACGCTGTGCTGCGACTGCTGATGCGTGGGGGTATGGGCTTCGGCCACCCGACGTGGTACAGGCAGAGACCAGTACAGGCATGCGGACCTTAATCGGCATCCCCGCGCTGACAGAAAGTATTCTGGAATACTTCCACGATGGACCTTGTGAAGAATTGACACGTCAACGCTATCTTAATGAATGTGGAGGCGTTTATGATGTAGGGTAAATGTAGGTTCAATCACAGTGGAGGTGCTCGATGGACTATCCTTATCGCTTTGCTCCCAGTGCTGAAGTTATGGGCGCTGTGATGAGCGCAGTCTTCAATCATTATCAGCGCAGTGATGTACTTGAATCGCTCCAAAAACATGGTTTGGATTATTTTGAGGCGGATCAATGGTACCCAGTAGATACGTTTGTTAATTTGCTTGCCGAGTGGTGGCATATTCCGGAGTTTTTCACCACCTTTGTCAGTGTTGGTATTGCGATGGCATACCACATCGAACTCCCCGACGAAGCCGAAGCGCTCGGCGTGCCGGAAAAGCTCATGCTGATGGGCGACCTGCATATGCAGCAGCATCGCGGGCAGGGTGTGGGCGGCTACCAGGTCAAGCGCCTGAGTGCAAACAGCATCCGGTATACAGAAAATACGCTGTGGCCTGACGACATGATCTACGGTTACCTTTATGGCGCAGCGCAGCGTTATCTTGACAAAAGTATGAGATTTACCCTGCAAATTGTAAACAACACAACCCGGCAGGATATGGGCGGCAGTGAAACCATTCTTGATTTGAGCTGGGAGCCAGTGTGATGACAAACACAGCACTGCCCGCAGCCGCACCTCCCGCACCCGCCAGTATGCGCCAGCACTGGCGCAATGTCTTTCGCTGGCGACCGCTCCTGCTGATCCCGCTTCTGCTGGGGTTGGGGTTCTACACGGAAACCATCATTGAAAACGCCCAGGATACGCTTGAAGCCGAACACTTCAGCAGCGAAACCGATAACCTGCAGGTCGCATACAACCAGATCCTGACCAGTTATGAACGTGTGGCGCGGGTAATCTTTGACGAAATTATCGACCAACCGGAAGTCCTTTCGCTGTTCGCACAGGCAAACGGGGCATCTGAAGCGGAGCAGACCGCCGTGCGCAGTGCCCTGTATAACCTGCTGATTGCTGATTATGAGCAGTTGGAAAGCCTCGACTTACGGCAGCTCCATTTTCATCTGCCAGATAACACCAGCTTCCTCCGTTTTCATCGTCCAGAAACGTTTGGCGATAACCTCACCGATGTCCGCTATACCGTGATGGCCGCCAACCGCGATCTCGTCCCAGTTGTTGGCTTTGAAGAAGGACGCATTTTTAACGGCTTCCGCTATGTCTTCCCGTTGTTCTGGGAAGGCGAACACATCGGCAGTGTAGAGACGAGCGTGTCATTCAGCGCGATTCAAGCCGATCTCAACGAAACGCTGGCCGGCGGAACCAGTTTTGTGCTGCGCGCTGATGTGGTGGAAGCCACCGTCTTTGAGGAGGAACAGAGCAATTACTATGTGAGTGATATCTCCGCGACTTATGCCTATGACCGTGCCGTTGTCACCGCATACAGCGATGAAGATATGGCATGGGAGAAGATTACCGATATCAATGCGACATTTGATGACAGCATTGCGCAGCGGATGGAAAATGGCGGCGCATTCGCAACAACGGTATTGGTCGGCGGCACCTATTACACCAGCTCGTTCATCGCCATCGACAACGTGCAGGGTGAACAGGTCGGCTATGTGATCTCGTATCAGCAGGATGATTTCATCCCCACCACGCGCGCCACGTTCACCATCAGCCAGGCAGCCCTGGGGATAGCGGTGATGGTGGTGATTGTTTTCTTCTGGTTGCTTGACCGCAACACGAACTTCATCAATCAGCAGCGCAACCTGCTCGCAGAGCAAAACACAAAGCTGGAGATGACGAACCAGGCGCTTGAAGTGGCACGCAGACAGGCAGAATCCGCAAACCGGCTCAAAAGCCAGTTCCTCGCCAATATGACCCACGAACTGAGAACGCCGTTGAACGCGATCATCAACTTCGCACGGTTTGTCAGCGAAGGCATGATGGGGGAAGTTAACCCGCAGCAGGTCGATACGCTTGGCAAGGTCAACGACAACGGCAAGCATCTTCTTAGCCTGATCAACGATCTGCTCGATATTTCCAAAATCGAAGCCGGACAGTTAACGCTGTTCGTCGAAGACGACATCAAACTCGAACGCGAATTCAACGCGGTGACGGATGTGGCGCGGACTTTGCTGGCCGTTAAGCCAGTTGAACTGATTACGTACATCGACCCTGAACTGCCACCGATAACGGGTGATCGCCGCCGTATTCGCCAGATCATGCTGAACCTCGTGTCCAATGCCTGCAAATTCACTGAACAAGGCAGTGTGACGATCAGGTTTACACGCGACCTGGACTTCATCGTGTTTTCAGTCAAAGACACCGGCCCCGGTATCGCAGCAGAGGATCATGCACTCATCTTCGAGACGTTCCGCCAGACCGAGCACGGCGTCAAGCAGGGGGGGACGGGACTGGGACTGCCCATATCACGCCGCCTGGCAGAAATTCACGGGGGCACGCTGACGGTTGAAAGCACGTTGAACAGCGGAGCAACCTTCACTGTGCGCCTGCCGCTCGTTGTGAACGCTTTGGTTTCACTCAATCATCAACAGGATACGCTGGTTCCGGCCATATCATAAGAGGGAGAAGACTGCCATGCTGCTGGAAAATAAACGCATCTTTATCGTTGAGGATAACCTCGCCAACCGCGCCATTGAGCAGATGATACTGGAACGCAACGGTGCGAAAACCGCGATCGAACGTTATGGCACCACCACGCTGGAGCGCCTGGAAGCCTTCGCTCCTGTAGACCTCATCATCATGGATTTGATGCTGCCCGATGGTGTGAGCGGTTTCGACATTACCGACGAAATTCGCAAACGTCCGCAGTTTGCCCACATTCCCGTGGTTGCGGTGTCGGCGGGCGATCCGGCAGAGTCCCTGCCCAGGGCAAAAGCCAGGGGGTTCGCGGGTTTCATCGGCAAACCGATTGATTTTGACCTGTTTCCACAGCAGGTCGCACGGATCCTCGGCGGAGAAAAACTCTGGTTTGAAGGAGATTAAGCAGCGATGTCTCAACATCACGCACTGATTATCGAAGACAACCCGGACAGCATCCACATTCTGGCGCGGCTGCTTAACAATGCCGGGGTCACCCACGCCGCTATCAGCCAACCGGAAACCCTCACTGAAGCAGATCTCGAAGGGGTGACGGTTGTGTTTCTCGACCTCGACATGCCGGGCGTAAACGGATACCAGGTGTTTGGCGTGCTGCGCAGCTTTCAGGGTTTCCAGGTGCCCATTGTGGCGTACACCGTCAATACGAATGAACGCGCGGCCACGCGGGCAATGGGCTTTAATGGGATGATTGCCAAACCGCTGGATGCCTCCTGTTTTGCCGATCAACTGCGACGTATCCTGGCGGGTGACGCGGTTTGGGACGACTGCTCGTGATGAGCCGCAGTCTGTGCCGCGCCCGTCACCGGGTTCTGTTGACATTCCTGGCTGCCAGGGGCCCTGAAACAGGCACAAACGTCAACAGACCCTGGCGTGCTGGTGAGTCGCCAGTTCTGAGCAACTCCATGGTTTACGCTCAAAATATGGCGCTGCTTATGCCCAGCGACCCACCAGCGGCGTTACCGCCGTGATGTAAGGGAAAATGAGGTTTCCTTAGAAGTGTGCCGTGTCGTATCGCAGCTACCACTACTGCGGTTTTCGGTTCTGGTGTGCCAACTGCGACCGCATTGCCGGATGCATGATCTCATGCGATGGCCGTGCCACCTGCTCATCTGGTGTTGTAGAAACGCAAGTAATCAAGACCAGTGCGGCTGTCGCCCCGTGAAGGGCAGATCACCCGTCCTGATCCGACCTCAACATTGGCGATCAGGGTTTACGTACCCAGGCGATCCATTTACCCACTTTCGCAGGCTCGCCGTTCTCAAGCGTGATGTCCTTGAGGTCAGCCCCTAGTCGCATGACTTCGAACGAACTGAGCAAATCGCGTAGATCGGCTTCGTCGCA
>CAZQIJ010000098.1:0-12581 GCA_964592955.1 uncultured Anaerolineaceae bacterium | reverse complement strand
GTGGTATCTGCCCCTGCTGATGTTGACGACCAGCATCGATTACGCCGCAGCCCGGATGATTCACGGCACTGAGCACACGCCAACGCGGCGCTTCTGGCTGGTGGCCAGCCTGGGCAGTAACCTGCTGATGCTCGGAACGTTTAAGTATCTGAACTTCGGGTTAGCGTCGCTGGCTGGCATTCTGCAGACCGGCTGGCAGCCGCTGGACATTCTGCTGCCGGTGGGAATCTCGTTCTATACCTTTCAGTCGATGGCCTACACGATTGATGTTTACCGCCGGGTGATTCCGGCTGAAACGCACTTCGGCATCTTCGCAACCTACGTGGCGTTCTTCCCACAGCTTGTCGCCGGGCCCATAGAGCGCGCCGGGAACCTCCTGCCGCAGTTTCACACGGTAATGCGCTTCAGCAGCGCGCGCGCCACAGCAGGGCTGCGCCTTATCCTGTGGGGGTTCTTCAAAAAGGTCGTTATTGCCGACCGTCTGGCCATCTACGCGAACACGGTCTACAACAACGTACACGATCACACGGGACTTACGCTGATTACTGCTACGGTGTTCTTCGGGTTTCAGATCTACTGCGATTTCTCGGCATATTCAGATATTGCCATTGGCACGGCGAAAATCATGGGGTTTGACCTCATGCTGAATTTTCGCCAGCCGTACTTTGCGAAATCGGTGCGGGAGTTCTGGGCGCGCTGGCACATTTCGCTTTCGACATGGTTCAGGGATTACCTGTACATCCCGCTCGGTGGCAACCGTGTGTCGCCCAACCGCATGCTGCTGAACCTGTTTATCGTGTTTCTCGTCAGTGGATTGTGGCACGGGGCAGCCTGGACCTTTGTGGTGTGGGGCGTGCTGCATGGGCTGTATGTGGTGGTCGATGCAGCGATGGCCCAGCGCAGACTCCGTCTGCCAGGACCGGCGTGGCTGAAGGCGATAGGGACGTTTGTTCTGGTTACGTTCGCCTGGATCTTCTTCCGCGCCAACAGCCTGGACGATGCGCTGTACGTGGTCACGCACCTGCTGACGTTCCGCGCCGGTGATCTGGCCGCGCCGCTGGCCGAGACCCTGCTCGGCGCGCAGATCGAGTTTGCGCTGTGCTGGCTGCTTATCGCGTTTCTGATGATCGTTGACGGCATTGATGCGCGGGTTGGCCTGCTGGCGTGGCTGGAAACACGGCCCGCAGCAGCGCGCTGGGCCATCTACTATACAGGCGGCGCGGCGGTGTTGTTTTCGGGCCTGTATGGCCTGGGCGCGCAGCAGTTTATCTATTTTCAGTTCTAGCGGTGGCAACTACTTGGGAACAGGTTAACCACAATGATTGACGATACTTCACACTTAGCGCGCGCGTTTCTGCTGCGGTTGGCGGCTTATCTTGCACCGTTTGCTGTCGTTGTGACGCTGTTCACCCTGCTGATGCTTTACCTCGGCGAATCACTACCGCTCGCACTGGTGGTTGATCTTCAGCGGCGCGCGCAGATGGCGGATGAGTCTTTGCTGTATCGCCCACAGTTCGGCAGCCAGGATCTGGGGTTCAAGGTTCTGTCGGTTAACATGCGCGCGCCTGAGGTTGTCGCGGTAGGTTCGTCGCGCGTGCTGCAATTTCGCGCCGGGATGCTGACCGAAGCGCCTGCCGCTTTCTACAATGCCGGCGGCCCTGCCTGGCAGCTTGACCAGGTAGAGAGCTTTATGGACGGGTTGACCACCACGCCGACCATTCTCATCCTCGGCCTGGATTACCCCTGGTTTAACGCAGCGTATCCTGATGCAGACCTGACCCCACCGATGAACGATTTCGTCCGGCTGTTTGCTGTGAACCGGAGTGTGGCACAGGCGCTGATTCATGGCAGAACCTATGACCTCGCAGCCGTTTTGCGGCGGGATGATCCGGGTAGTGGTGGCCGGGCACTGGGGCTGCGTGCGATTGTGGACGGGCACGGGTTTCGCACCGACGGCAGCGAACAGTACGGAGATTTCCTGATCGCACGGCACCTGTACCAACCGACCGAGCGCGAACGTCACATGCGCTGGATGGAAAACGGTGAAGACATGTATGTTTTTGGTGACAGCGTGGATGACGCCGCCCTGGCACAGCTTGAAGGCATTCTCCAGACCGCGAAAGCGCGCGGCATCACGGTGGTGGGTGTGCTGCCGCCTTATGCTCCGGCGCTGTACGCCGGGATGCAGGCCCGCGGTAATCACACCTACATGGAAGTGGCAGCGACGCGCCTGCAGGGGCTGTTTGGCGCTTACGGATTCCCGTTCTTCAATTACTCTGATGGCGCGTTGTTCGGGAGCGACGACGATTTTTACGACGGTTGGCACGGGTCGGAACGGGTGTATCTGCGTCTGTTTATTCAGATTGCGCAGGCGCTGCCAGATGTGTTTGGGCCGTACACAGACCTCGATGCGCTCCGTTCTGTTGATGCAACCGCGGTGGATACATGGCGGGTATTTGGGAATTAGTGGGGTGTTCGTGATGAAAGGATTTCAGATGCAGTTACGTATGCTGGTTATGTTCATGGTATCGCTTCTGATGGGCGCTGGCGCAGCCCCTGCTGCTGCGCAAGCGCCAGACGCACAGGTTAAGCCAATGTCCACCCTGCTGAATTTGCGCGATGCGCCTTCCCCGGCGGGAAACATCGTGGCGGAACTGGCGGGCGGCACGCCGCTGGCACTGGTTGGGCGTACCTTCGATAACAACTGGCTGAAGGTTCGTCTGCAAGACGGGCGTGAAGGATGGGTGGCTTCAGGCTATGTGATCGTCGCTATCGATCTCAACACAGTTCCGATCCTGACCTCCACCCCAGGTGTACCCGCCGCAACCCCCGCGCCGACGCACAGTATTCCTGCGGCAGACGCTGCCGTCAGTGCCGATTTCGGGAATGGTCAGGTAACGGCAGCGCTGCTTAACCTGCGCAGCGGGCCGTCCATTTCGGCGGGTGTGCTGGCAGAACTGAGTGCCGGGACCGCGGTGAACATCGCAGGCCGCAGCGCAGACAATGCCTGGCTGCTGGTGCAGACCAGCTCAGGCAACCAGGGCTGGGTCTACCGGGCTTACATCCGCACAGGCGCTGACCTGGCTGCACTGCCGGTGCGCCAGGATGTTTCGCCCGCTGGCGCTGCGGTGGTGCCTGCCGGTGTGCTTTCGAACCTGACGCCCACCGCGACCAGCATTTTTCGCAGTGGGCAGGCCCAGGGTAATCGTGCCAATGTTTTCTCCAAAGTGGGCGACAGTATCACCGTTGCAGACGATTTTCTTGATCCGATAGGGCGTGGGATCTACAACCTGGCAGATTATGCGGGTTTGCAGACGACGATCACCTATTTCAGCGCACAGACTGCACGCAACCAGAATTCGTTTGCCAACACCTCTCTGGCAGCGGGCAGTGGGTGGACGACAGCCACCGTTCTCGATCCGGCGTTCGCCTCACCATCGGAATGCCAGCAGGGGGAAGCGCCGCTGGTCTGCGAGTATCGCACCACCCGCCCGGCGGTGGCGCTGATTATGCTGGGCAGCAACGATGTGCGGATGCTGGACGCTGCCACCTACCGCGCCAACCTCGAACGCATCACGCGAACCACCGCAGATATGGGCATCATCCCGGTGTTAAGCACGATTCCGCCGTATATCGGTTATGAGGAACAGGTCGGCCAGTTCAATGCCATTATCAGGGAAACGGCGCGCAGCTTCGGTGCCCCTTTGTGGGACTATTACGGCGCGATGTCTGCTTTGCCCAACAGCGGCCTCAGCGGTGACGGTCTGCATCCCTCGCGCTCCCCTCGCGGTTATGAAGGCGCGGCAGATTTCAGCGGTGATAACCTGGGCTATGGGTACGTCGCCCGCAACCTGACGGCGCTGCAGGTGCTTGAGGCGCTGCGCACCCAGGTGCTTACCCGTTAGCACGGTGGCATGGGGATGCCCCAGGCAGAGCGCCGCCAGCCGCATGCTGCGCGCACGCCATCCCTGTTCTGCCGGTTTCCTCGCTGGAACTGGCTGGCGTAGGGATTTCGTTGCTTGCCGAAAACGGGGTTTTCTGCGACTCTGGAAAGTGTGAATGGCGACTACGCTGGGGGCTGACCTCAGCGAGCATGAAAGTTACAGGCAATGCGATTTTCGTTGAGACTGCGGCTTGTGATCTTGTTACTGCTGGTTTTGGCGCTGCCTCTGGAACACCGGGTACAGGTCGAGGCGCAGTCAGACCCTTTTAGCGTTCAGTATCCGACCACTGCACGCCCTGCACAGATCGTGCGCAAATTTGTGAAGCCCGCGCCAGGAAAAACCGCGCACGAAGGAATTGACATCCACGCCCCGAACGGATCGCAGATCGTGGCGGGGGCAGCCGGGGTCGTTACGCGCGTCGTCACTGCCGAAGATGGACGCGGTTACGGCGCGTATGTGACCGTCAAGACGCATGTGAATGGCATTAAATACCGCGTGACTTACGCTGGCCTCAAGCATATTTCGGTTACGCAGGGGCAGACGGTGAACGTTGGCGATCTTTTGGGCAGGTCGGCGGGGAGCACCGTAAAACTTGTCCTTCAGGCGTCGCAAGGCGGATTAAGCGGGTTCGCGCTGCCCAACGTCCTCAACCCGCGCGCGTATCTTACGCTGCCGAAAATCCGGCTGAGGCCCACGGATAACAGTCTGCGGCTGCGCGCCGAACCCGATCTCGATGCCCCCATACTGGGTTATGCCAGCCAGTGGACGCTGCTTAAGACGCCTGAACTGCCGTATGATGCAATGTGGTTCGCAGGCAAAGATGACCACTGGCTGCGTGTGCAGATGGGTGACGGCAGCACCGCCTATGCTGCGGCCCAGTACCTGAAGGTGGTCAGCAAGAACGATCCGCGTGAGGGCATTCCCGGTGTTCCGATTGCAGGCATGAACCTCGATGTCTATCACTCGCGCGGTATACCCGCCGCGGAACCGCTGGCAAATCTCGGTTGGGTACGGCTGAACTACAATCTATCCTATAACCCTGATAACGGCACCTACGGGAATACAGACATCGTGGCCACCTACAACCGTTATGCGCCGTTTATTCAGCGCTACCGTGATGGCGGCAAGCGGATCATTCTTACGCTGACGCATCAGTTTTATGGGGAGGGTGCGGGATACGTTTGGGAGCAGATGAACGCCACGCAGTGGCAGCAGCTCAGCAACCGCTATGCCCAGCTTGCCGGGCAGGTCGCTGCGCAGTATGCCGGGCAGATTTATGCCTACCAGGTGTGGAACGAGCAGGATACACCGCCTGGTGAAGGCCATGCAGCGGTGCCCATCCCCGCTGCTGATTACGCTTATATGCTCTCGCAGACCATAACCGCGATTGGAGCGGCAGACCCGCAGGCCAGAATTATCACCGGTGGTCACATCAGCGGCCCAGTCAGCGGCCCCGCATATGCGAATGCTGTGCTGTCTGCGCTGCCCTCCGGTGTTCGCCCACATG
This sequence comes from uncultured Anaerolineaceae bacterium, assembly GCA_964592955.1. Taxonomy (GTDB): domain Bacteria; phylum Chloroflexota; class Anaerolineae; order Aggregatilineales; family Phototrophicaceae; genus CAZQIJ01. The sequence goes on along the minus strand of CAZQIJ010000098.1, from coordinate 7,130 downwards.
GGATGGCCTTACATCCCTACGGACGCGGCCCAGCCGGATCACCTTTCAACGTATTTGGCACCCTGGATGAAGAAATTCAGAACTGGTCTGGGGTGATGCCGGATACGCCGCTGTGGATCACCGAATGGGGAATTCTGGATTACCAGGGAAACGACGGGATCGCGGCACAGGTTGCCGACCATGCCAACGGGTTCATGGACCTGATCTACCGTCAGTACCGGGGCATGGTGGCCGCGGCGGTGTGGTATGCCTGGGCGGATGGCATGGATAACGGTTACGGTTTGGTCACGTTTACCAACCAGCCGAAACAACCGCTGTATGACCGGTTCCTGCTGTGGACGTTTGGCCAGCAGGCCAGCCCACTGCTGACGGTCAATAATGCTACCGCTGCCTGGCTGCCTCCCCCACCGCCGCACATCCGGGCCGCATTTTTTGGCACACCCTAATCCAGGGTGATCATTGCCCCAAAGCGCCCAGTTCTGCCGTGCTCTGCACGGTGCGAAAAGAACTCGTCAGTACGGGTGGCGGTGCACAGTTCCGCCACCTCGATATGTTCGACACCCGCACGCTGCAAGTCTCGGCGGTTGGCTTCCCACAGGTTTAAGTACGCAGTGTTGTCTGCCGGGTCCCGTTTAACCAGACCCTCAAGGGTGCCGAAGTGCCGGTGGGCGGCTTCCACCACTTCTTCGCCCACCTGATAGCGGTCAGGTCCAATAGACGGGCCGATTCCAGCCTGAATATCGGTAGGGCGTGATCCGTAAGCCTGCCGCATGGCCTGAATCAGGTGATACGCCATACCGTCCACCGTCCCGCGCCATCCCGCATGTGCGATACCGATGGCACCGCGCGCCGGGTCGAAGACGATGATGGGTGTGCAATCCGCAAAACGCATGACGAGCGTAAGGCCGGGCTGATCTGTAATCAGTCCATCGGCCAGCGCCAGCCAGCGCCGCCCCCGTATGGGCCCATTGGCAATGACAGTATCTACGCCGTGTACCTGCCACACAGTCACTGTTCGCTGTGGATCAATGTTCAGGCTGGCATAGATCCGGTCATGATTGCTGCGCACAATGTGGGCGTCATCGCCTACGGTGCCACCCAAATTCAGCGAATGCCAGGGGGCGGGGCTAAGGCCGCCGTTGCGCGTGAAAACCGCGTGTTTTACACCAAGAGAGAATTGATAATACGGAAGTGAACCATCAATACGTATCACGTACAGACCTTTGTAAACTCAGTCATTATGGTGGCCCAGCGGTACTGGTACGGTTTTGCCGTCCGCCTTGTTGCAGGGATAGTGATTTCGGATGTATACTGCCAATAGGATCACAAGCTGTCAAGCCATAACAACCATGACGATCAATTTGCGTTAACGTTAATGAGTATGAATTGCAGTTTTCAATATGGTAAACCAAGACGAAAACTCGGCAGGCAAAATTACTGTCCTCATCGTCGATGATCACCCGTTGTTCCGTGATGGGCTGCAACGGGCTTTAGAGCTAGAGCCGGGTATTAGTGTCGTCGGGCAATGTGAAGACGGCGAGATTGCTCTGAGGCGCGCGCGTGAACTGGCACCGCTCGTCATTCTCCTGGATATCAACCTGCCAGGCATGAACGGGCTGCAGGTGGCGCGGCAGCTTCGCCTGGAGCGCATTCATGTTGCCATCGTCATGCTGACTGCCCATCACGACAAGCAGCAGGTGCTGCACGCAATGCGTGCCGGTGCAATGGCCTATTGCAGCAAAGACATTCGCCCAGAAGATCTGGTCCAGACGATTCGTGATGTCGTCAATGGCCATTACATAGTAGAATCTGAAAGAATGGATCAGCGCAGCCTGGAAAACTGGATTAACACCAATATTCAGGCCATGACCGGACCCTATCCTACCGATCCCGATGAACATTTCATCCCTCTTAGCCCGCGTGAGACTGAGATTCTTCAGTTTGTGACGCGCGGCCTGAGCAATAAGGAGATCGCTGCTCGGTTGGGAATTAGCCAGCAAACGGTCAAGAATCACATGACTTCGATCTTAAACAAGCTAAATGTGGGAGACCGCACCCAGGCCGCCGTGACCGCCCTTCGTAACGGATGGGTGCGAATTCAGTAAGGGAGGACGTAGACAATGGTTGATCTGGAACGCGCTGAAGTTGTTGCCGATCCCAAGCAGGAGATCATCAATCTGATCACCAACGAAATGGCCGGTATGAAGCGCCGAATGACCGAGATCAAGGCGCAAATTGACCAGCAGCAGATCATGGTGGATCGCGAACAAACCCGTAATTCAGATATTGCGGCAGAGCTTCAGAATATTCACAATAATCTGGATACCGTCCCCCGTGAAGACATCAAGTCAAAATATGATGACGCGCTAGATGCGCGCTTCCGTTTGGCGACGATGCGTGGCCAGTTGGAAAAATTCCAGGCGCATTACGAGTATCTGCAGAAAGAGCAAATGCTTCTGGCACAGCTTCTGCAGAAATTCCAGGGTGTGGACATGATCGAAGAATCCTCCGATGAATCGGATGGGATGTCGCGCAGTGCCATCAACATTGTGCGCATTGTGCAGGCACAGGAAGAGGAGCGGCAGCGCCTGGCGCGCCAAATGCACGATGGTCCGGCACAATCCCTGACTAATTTCATCCTGCAGGCGGAAATCTGCCAGCGTCTCTTCGACCGCAACCCGGCGCGCGCAGGTGAAGAACTCAGCAACCTCAAAACAGCGGCCAGCGTTACGTTTCAGAAAGTGCGTGACTTTATCTTTGACCTGCGCCCGATGATGCTGGACGATCTCGGTGTGGTGCCCACGGTGCGCCGTTATGTGGCCTCGTTTAAGGACAAGAACGATATTCAGATTGACCTGGAAATTACCGGCGAAGAACGCCGCCTGCAGACGCACCGTGAAGTGATGCTGTTTCGCGGTATTCAGGAATTAATGGCGCATGCGCGGGATTATGGCCACGCGACCAACATCAAAATCCGGCTGGATATGTCTGGGCCGAGGGTGCGTGTTCTGATGGAAGACAACGGTCGCGGGTTCGATCCTGACCTGATTGTCTCTGGAACAGAGTCACAGGACGCGCGGGTGAGCGGCATCATTACGCTTAAAGAAAAGTATGAGCTAATTGGTGGGACGGTGCAGGTAACCAGCAGCGAAACCGAGGGCACCGCGCTGCGGCTCGAACTGCCCACTGGTGAGTAGGACTATTGACTGGTTTGACAGTTTAGCATCGCAAACTACACTAGTAGCAAGTGCTCTGCCCAGGCACAACCAAAAGCAGCACAACACACGTTAGGGTGATCGGTGCGTACCTCCGGGGAAAAAGCGCACATTCAGTTTTATTGTGCATCTGACCAGGCTCGACGCGCTTTGTTGAACCTGGTCTCAACTCACTATTTAGGAAAGGGACAATGAACCGACGATTGCTTTTCTTGCTCGCATTGGTGATTGTCATTGGGGGTGTGGTGGCCGCCGTCCTGTTCTCACAGAACAGACCACCCGCTACCCCGAACGCAGGAACCCCGGGAACATCTGGTCCGGTTGCACAGGTCGGTGGAACAACAGTTGCTGTTGCGCCAACCTACACGCCGCTCCCGACGGTTGATATCGTGGTAGCAATACAGCAGATCAATCGCGGTCAGGAAATCCGACCCGATATGGTGGATTATCGAAGCTGGCCAGAGATTTATGCGCCGGTCAGCGCAATCGTCGATCTGGAAACAGTTATCGGCAAAATCGCCCGTACCGACATCTATCGCGAGTTTCCCATCACCAGCGCGCTGATTACCGAAAACCTCTCTGGTCTGGGCGCTGTCGGTGGTGATGCGGCTGCTGTACTGCCCCTGGGGACTCGTATGATCGCCGTGCCCATTGACCGCCTGACCAGCGGTGCGTATGCCATCCAGCCGGGTGACCGTGTTGACGTGATTATCTCCCTGCTGTATGTGGATATCGATGAAGAGTTCCAGTCTATTCTTCCCAACAACATCCGCCTGATTTCGCCCAATGCGGATGGCGGCTTCAGCATCCTGACCGAGATTGATGGCCGCCCGGATATTATTCCGCTGGCACCTATCGGTAACTTTGCCTCGCTGCTCACCCCCAAAGAGGACCCGCGCCCACGCCTGACTACCCAGATGACGATCCAGAATGCACTGGTGGTTTACCTGGGTGACTTCCCCACCGATGGCCGTATCTTCCGTATTGGGGGGGTTACACCGGTACCCGTTCCGGCGGAATCCGCACCGACTGAGGCACCCAGCAACAACCGCGCTTCCGGTACGGCTGTGCCGACCGCTGTGCCACAGCGGCCAGATATTCTGTCGCTGGCCGTCACGCCTCAGGAAGCAGTTACCCTTGCGTATCTGATCGAAGCCAAAGTGCCCATCACGTTTGCGCTGCGTCCGGCGAATGAGACCGGTTCGGAATCCACACGTCAGGTTACCCTGGAATTTATCATGAGCGAGTATGGCATCGAACTGCCGGTGCGCCGGCCCTATGCCATCGAACCCGCTATTCGCAGCATTCGCCAGTTGATTGCCGGCGAGACGATCCAGCTCCGTCCAGAAGCAGCACCAGCGGGTTCAAACGCAGATGAGGGCAATTAAGTCACCGGACTAATCGCCGGAGCACCACGCAACCTAACCTTAGTGGCTGAGGCAGCCAAAGCGCTTTCACCCGCGCTGGAAGTTCAGAGGGTGAAAGCTCAGTGTGGTCAGTCTGGTTCGATTGAGGGTTCCCGCTGCGAATTTTGTCGCCCAAGGGGACTTCCACAATATGCCTGGACTGACCACGAGTTATCGTAAGCGAGTATCTGAAGAAAGTGGCTGGTATGAGCGACAAGGACGGCAACAAGCAACTAATCACAATCCTGCTGGTTGACGATATTCCGGAAACGCGCGAGAACATCAAGAAACTGCTCGCATTCGAACCGGATTTCAAAGTGGTCGGTACAGCAGGCACCGGGCGGGAAGGGGTTGATCTCGCCAAAGAATTCAAGCCAGATGTCATCATCATGGACATCAATATGCCAGATATGGACGGCTTGCAGGCGACCAGCATGATTAACAAAGCCGTGCCGATGTCGGCGGTCATTATCATGTCTGTGCAGGATGACAATGACTATATGCGCCGCGCAATGCTGGCCGGCGCCCGTGACTTCCTGACCAAGCCCATCGATATGGATGAGCTGTATAATACAATCCGCACGGTATACAGGAATCACGAAGCAATTCGCAAGCAATATGCAGTCATGGCCACGACCCCCCTGGAGGCCCTCCAGAAATTCGCGAAATCCGAAGGGGGTGGCGATCGTTCAGGGTTCATTATTGTGGTGTACAGCCCGCAGGGGGGATCTGGCAAGACGACCATCGCCACGAGCCTTGCTTCAGGGCTGATGAAAGAAGGGACGCGTGTGCTGCTGGTGGACGCGGACCTGCAGTTTGGCGACATCGGTACATTCCTGAACCTGCAGGCGCAGACAACGATTGTTGAGCTGGCAGAAGACGTGGATGATCTTGATGCTGAGCATTTTGACAATGTCGTGATGCAGCATGAAAGCGGCATCAAAGTGCTGCTGGGGCCCACACGGCCTGAACTGGCTGACGAGATCAGATCGCGTCCGACAACCGTTGCGCAGATTCTGCAGAAGGTGGCCACAAACTACGACTTCGTGGTGGTAGATACCAGTGTGAACCTCGATGAAGTGCTGCTGGCGCTGTTTGATGCGGCAACGAAGATTCTGCTGGTGGGCACACCCACGCTGCCCGCCGTCAAGAATATGCGCTTCGTGCTGGATCTCTTTGACCAGCTTCAGTATCCCCCTGAAAAGAGCATGATTGTACTGAACAAGGTGTGGGATGAGCGGCAGCGCAAGCAGGCCACGCTGGCACCAGAGAAGATCCAGAATTTTCTGAAACGTCCGATTGAGGGCGAAATTCCGAACGTTGATGAACGTATTATTCTGAGCGCAGTTCTGCGCGGTGTGCCGGTCATCGCTTCTGACCGAGACACCAGCAAACAGCCCATCCGCCAGCTTCTTGACCTGTCAACGAAAGTGTACACCCTTCTGAAGGGTGAAGAGACCGCACCTGTAGAAGAAGACAAGAAGAAAAAGGGTGGCCTAAGCCTGCGGCTTGGGCGGTAAGTGACAAAGTTCGTGCAGGGGTAATGCGCCACACCAGCTCGGGACGTGGTTCTACCGCCGGGGCGGTTCGCGCCCATCGCTTAATGTAATGTGTATCGTACATGTTTCGTTAGTCCCGTTGGAGGGTCTGGAATGTCATTACTTGGACGAATTCAAAAAGGTGGAGAAGGGGGCGGCCCGAATAACCCGCCGAGCAACCCCGGTAACCCGAACGATCCCTCGATGCGTCGGCCAAAGTCGGTACGTCCTGAGGGGGCGCGGCCATCGAAAGATAACTCGTACCTCGACTTGAAGTCGCGCGTCCAGAACAAACTAATCGCTGAACTGGATCAGTTCGATATGTCGCGCAAGGCAGAAATCCGCCAGCATATCGAGGAGCTGTTCAACGCCATTCTGGCCGAAGAAAGTATGGTGCTCTCCCGCGGGGAGCGCCAGCGTCTGTTTGAGGCGATTGTCGCAGATATTCTGGGGTTTGGGCCGCTGGAGATTCTGCTGGCGGACGAAACGATTTCGGAAATCATGGTCAATGGGCCAAAAAACATCTTCGTTGAGCGCAAAGGGGGTTTGACACGCGCAAACATCGCTTTTGACGACGAAGAACATGTGCTGCGCGTGATTGACCGTATCGTTGCGCCGCTGGGACGTCGTGTGGACGAAAGCTCACCGCTGGTCGATGCGCGCCTGCCAGATGGTTCTCGCGTGAATGTCGTGATCCGCCCCATTGCGCTGGTCGGCCCCACCATCACCATCCGTAAGTTCTCAAAGACCCCCCTTACCGTACAAGACCTCATTCGTTTCGGTTCGATGACTGCCGAAATCGCTGAATTCCTGCGCGCGTGCGTTATTGGCCGCCTGAACATGGTGGTTTCGGGCGGTACCGGTTCCGGTAAAACGACCCTGCTGAACGTGCTTTCTGGCTTTATCCCGAACGACGAACGTATCATCACGGTAGAAAATGCGGCGGAGCTTCAGCTTCAGCAGGAACATGT
>CAZQIJ010000097.1:0-12607 GCA_964592955.1 uncultured Anaerolineaceae bacterium | reverse complement strand
TTCATCCTCAACCTCTACACGCCGCCGAGCCTTATCGAGGACTCTGTACACGGTAATGTAGGGTGCGTGGACTGTCATGGTGATGACGCCTTCCCGCATGACCGCCCGATCCCGACGAACTTCCGCGACTATCGCCTGGCGAGTGTGCAGCTTTGCGAAACCTGCCACAGCGATCAGGCAGGGGAGCTGGTGCAGGGTCTGCATTACCACGCCATCCAGGAAGGTAACGTTGCGGCGGCTGTGTGTACCGATTGTCACGGCGTACACGATGTTACGCCGGTCGAAAATCAACCGCAGCTCGTCGCGGATATCTGCGGCGATTGTCATGTGACCACCGTTTCAGAATGGCGCGCCAGCCCGCACGTGGATATCGGTCCGCTGGGCTGCTCGACCTGCCATTCGCCACACAGCCAGAACCTGCGCGCGGCAGATACCGCCAACGGGCAGTGCCTGAACTGTCACCAGGAAACGCTGGCTGCAAACCCCATCTGGATCCATGTGCAGCACCAGAATGCCCAGGACGTGAGCTGCACCAACTGCCACATGTATACCGGCGATACCACCGAGGCCATTGCGGTGGGGCTTGCCATTGGCCAGCTTCCCACCGGGCACTCCATGCTGGTTGAAACCACCCCCTGCACCACGTGTCATGAACAGCTTCCCGAAGGCGAGGCAGTCGCACAGGCACCAGATGCCACCGCCGAAGCAGCAGCAGAGCGTGCCGAAACCGCGCCCACCCCAGGGTTTAACGTAACAACCCCGGTTGAAACGGATGTCGCCAGCGTGGAAGGCGCACAGCAGCAGGCAGATTTCATCCAGATGCTTCAGGGGCTGATCCTGGGCCTGGGCCTGGGTGCAACGGGTGCAGCAATCATCGTGGCGCGCGGCAACAAGAAGAATTGACGAGGATAGTGATGAACAACGACTCGGATATGACGAACGAACCAAGCGGCATGCCGCCAGACGCGGTGCCGCAGGCGGTGGCGGCGCAGCAGCCCCCGGTAACCCCAGGCGCAGGGGCCAGAACATCCCCGCCCACCACCATCGTATCGCGCCGCGAGATGATTGGGCTGCTCGTGGGCGCGGGCGCATCGTTTGTGATGGCTGCCACCCTGGCCGATCCGCTCAATAACCTGCTGAACGGCACTGAACCCGCACTGGCAGAAGACACCCAAGACGCGCACGGCGGCACCTCACCCTACCACTGGGTGATGGTGATCGACCTGAGCAAGTGCATCGGCTGCGATTACTGCGTGTATACCTGCCAGGCCACCAACGACACGCGCGACGATATGCGCTGGAACATCCGCGTGACGGACGTTACCGCCACCGGCCAGGTCTTCCACATCACGCGCCCGTGCCTGCACTGCCTGCACGCGCCGTGCGTCTATGTATGCCCGGTGGGGGCCACATATTCGCGGCCAGATGGCCTGGTGGTCATGGATTACGACAAATGCATTGGCTGTCGCTATTGCCAGACCGCGTGCCCCTACGGTGTGCGCCAGTTCAACTTTGACGAACGGACTGACGTTAACGCACAGGTGCCGGAGTGGAACGAACCGGAAGTCGCGCGGCGTCCGCGCGGGGTGGTCGAAAAGTGCACCTTCTGCATCCACCGCATCGACCCCGGCCTCGCGCAGGGGCTTATGCCCGGCGAAGACCCGGATGCGACCCCGGCCTGCATCAATGTGTGCCCGGTTGAGGCGCGTTTCTTTGGCAACCTCAACAATCCCAACAGCCGCGTGGCACAGATCATCAACAGCCAGCCCACGCTGCGCCTGCGTGAAGACCTGGGCACTGAACCGAACGTCTACTACATCCCGCCGGAGGGCTTAATCTGATGGCCGCAGCAAACATCACCCATGCGCACGATACACACGATGCGCACGACGCGCATGCGTCGAACTTTCGTCCGCTCGGTTTTCGCAACACCTCGCTGATCTTCAAGCTGTGGATCGGCGGGCTGGTGCTCGCGCTGCTTATCGGCCTGGTGAGCGGCATTCACGTTCTGGCCAACGGTCTGGGCGTGACGAACCTCAGTGATGAGCTTCCCTGGGGGTTGTGGATCACGGTTGACCTGTCCTCAATTGCGCTGGGCGCTGGCGCGTTCACACTGTCTGCGGCTGTTTACCTGTTCGGCCTCAAACAGTTTGAGGCGATTGCGCGTTCGGCGGTGCTGGTGGGGCTGTTGGGATACTCGTCTGCGATGCTGGCCCTGTTTATCGACATTGGCCGCCCCGACCGCTTCTATCACCCGATCATCTACTGGAACGTGCATTCCGTGCTTTGGGAAATCACCATGTGCGTGGTGCTCTATTCTTCGGTGCTGGTGACGGAACTTGTGCCGGTCATTATCGAAAGCACGGCGCTGCGCAACAACCGTTTCTTCAGCGGCCTGGCAAACTTCCTGCATCGCCTGATGCCGGGCGTGGCCCTGCTGGGGATGGGGCTGTCGCTGCTGCACCAATCGTCACTGGGGGCCACCTATGGCATCCTCACCGCGCGCCCGATCTGGTACTCGCCCAGCGCGCCGGTACTGTTCATTCTTCAGGCCATTGCTGGCGGCGCGGCCCTTACGCTTATGCTCTCTGTCCTCACCGGCAGGCTGCTGAATCGCCAGCAGGTGCCGGATAACATCCTGGACAATGTGGCGCGCTTTGTGGCGTTCGCTGCGCTGGCCTTTCTCTACCTGAAGTTGTGGAGTTGGGCAGCCACCAATTACTACAGCCACGTGCCAGAACAGCAGCTTGGTATGGAAGTCCTCAACCAGTACACCCCGTATAATTTCACCTTCTGGTTTGGTGAAGTGCTGTTCGGGGCGCTGGTACCGGCCATCCTGCTCTTGTGGAACCGCACCCGCGCCAACCGAAATATCATCATCATCGCGGCCTTTATGATCATCGCCGGGCTGGTGATCAACCGCTGGAACATGACGCTGTCTGGCTTCGTCATCCCGTTGGACTGGTCACCCGGCGTGCGCGATGTCTTCCCTGTGAACTACTACGAACCGGCGCTGGTGGAATGGGGTGTGGCCATCGGCATCGTCGCCTACAGTTGGCTGGCCTATACGTTGGGCGTGCGCCTGCTCAATATCTATCCGCAGTCGCGCGCGCTTGAAGAAGACGCCGCTACAGTGACCGAGACCGAACCGCAGAGCGCGCCGCGCATTGCAGCGGGCGGCGGCCACGCGCATACCGCCTGAACGAACCTCTGACCCGTTATCGCCAACCAGGGGCCGCACAAGCGCCCCTGGTTACTGGCCACCAAGCCCCTTGTGCCGGAATGTCATTCGCATGAACTGTTGGATGTTGTCATGCCTCACATGCGGCTTGGCGAACTACTGCCCAGGCATTCGCGAGACTCATCGGTGAGCCATGCACAGCCCCACTGCGCGGGACCTTAAGACCTGGCGCTGCCTTCACCCGCTCTCCATAAGCGCAGCGGCGGGGGATGCGGGAGTCACGCGCAGAACAGGGCTGAGTGATGACCATCATGCCAGCGCCACCAGCGGCAGAATGACGGCGGACGGGTGTTCACCATCATGGAAAATCGTCTGGTCAGCCGGGTAGAGTTCGGTATCTACCAGTGGGTTTTCGCCGCCGGTGTGCCTGCTCCAGCGTGGATGCGCGCCGCTGCCTACAATGACGCGCATACGGTGCCCAGGCTTGAAGCGGTAAGCAGTCGCCCACAGGTCGATTTCCACACACAGCGAACCATCCGGCAGCGGCGTGCTGCTTTCTGGCGTCACCCGCGTTAACCCGTCGCACACGTTGATCGAGCGCCCGTCAGGGTAAACGTCACAGATGCGTACAAAGAAGTCGGTATATGGGCGGGATGACTTCACATACAGCTCGGCCCGCACCGCGCCGATGACCTCCAGCGGTGCGGTCAGGTGCGGCCCGGTGTAGGTCAGCACATCGCCGCGGCTTTCCAGGGCGCGGTTATCCACCGGCCCGGCGAACGCCGAAAATTGTGTGCCTCCGTAAACCGGGGTAGGGTCGGCGGGATCGTAGGTGAAGTGGTCGGGATCAGCAGCAGCCGACGCTTGTGTCAGCGTGCCGCCCGCGCCCAGGTAAATGGGGTGCGGCACGGAAGGCGGCGGATATTCCGGGTAGGCGCGCCACACGTTCTCCCCCATCACAAACACGTTGACCGGGGCGGCGCTGCTGTTGGTCGTGTGCAGCAGGTGCTGGTCGAACCAGTCTATCGCCACGCCAAGCATCGGTGCCAGCATAAACAGGTCGCTGAAATGGTGCCAGGGGCCAATGGTCAGGTGCGGGGATTTGCCAGCAGCCTTCAGCGCTGCGTAATCGCTCAGCACGCCGCGCAGGAAGAAGTCGTACCATCCACCCACCAGATGCACGGGTGCGTTGACATTGTGCATGTCTACGGCTTGCAGCGCGTCTGAGAAGTTCGGATCGTGAAGGGCTTCGTGCATCCACTGGCGGAAGTAATCCACCTCGCCGCCGCGCAGGGCAGAATCGGCCTCTGCGATGGGCAAATGCTGGAAAGCCCGCGCCACCTCGCGCTCCAACGCCACCGAACCTGTGATCTGCCTGGGCAGGCTCTGCGTTTCGTCCAGCAGGCGCAGGGTGGCGACCCAACGCATCATCAGCCCCAGGTCAAACGCGCCATCCGGGAAAACAATCGGGTACAGGTTCGAGGCTGATGCGCCGGGGACGAGCGCGGCCACTGCCGGGTGGTCTGCCACACGCCACTGGACGATTCCCAGGTAGCTGGATCCCCACATCGCCACCCGGCCATCACACCAGGGCTGCGCAGTCAGCCAATTCAGCGTATCGTGCCCGTCATCCGCTTCGTTAAAGTACGGCTGGTACACCCCTTCGGCGTCGCCGCGCCCGCGCACATCCTGAACCACCACCTGATAGCCGCGCTCGGCAAAACGCTGCGCGCAGAACGCCATGATGATCCCGAACATGCCGGCTGACGGGTTTCGGCCATACGGTGAGCGAATCAGAATCACTGGCAGTGCAGCATCAGAACCTGGGGAATAATGGTCTGCCGTCAGCCGCACGCCGTCCCGCATGGGGATGTGCAGCCCCCACGCTACCTTAACCTGCACCTGTGCCGGGCGCACCTGCAGCGCCCATGCGAAGAGCCGCCGTCGGAATATCCAGCCTGCGGCTGTCGCCAGCAGCGGTGCGATAAGCAGCAAACGTCTTTGCATTGCGGTTTTCCTGTCAACTCGCTGACAAAACCAACAGCGCCAGGCGTTGTGTTCCTGGCGTGCGGGTGTATTCATTCAGATTATAGCGGGCTTCCGCGTTTTGTTGGGAACTTTGCACCCCTGTGCCCAGCGCTGTGATGGAGTATTCGTAACTGTTCAGGGATCTTTGCACCCCTAAATTCCCTCTCCCACGCAGGGGCGAGGGGGCTTTCTGGCCTGCGGTTCACCCCCTTCTCCTCTCAGTGGGAGAAGGGGGCAGGGGGGATGAGGGGCATGAAAAAGCGCAGCAGAACCTACCTGAGGTGTTACGATTATTTTCCTAAAACAGCCTTACAGCACTGTGGCGGCCTCAACCATTTCTGCAGACGGGTTCAGGCGACCCTTGCTGACAAACTGCGTCAGGAACGTGCGGACCAGGTCATCGTCCACCGGCGCGCAGGTGAGGCCAGATGGGGCCAGTGCCTGAAGCGTGGCCTGCGTGCCTAACGCGTGGTACGCTGTGCTGCTCACACCCAGCATACGCCCTGCGAAACTGAGGTGGAAGAACGGCAGCAGCGGGTGCAGCGGGTTGGTTGTGGGGTCTTCGTTTTCTTCAATCGCTTCGACCCACTCCTGGAAGGGCAGTTTGATGATGGGATAACCCACCGTGATTACCGCATCCATGATGTGCCCCCAGGTGATCGGTGTGGGGTTGAGCAGGTGGAACAGGTGGCCAAGTGACTGCTGCTGGCGCGAGAGGAACACCACCGTCTTGGCGATGTAATCCACCGGCGTCATGTCCATGGCGTTGTTGATGTCTGGCCCATAGCCAGCCTGGATACATCCGATCAGAATGCGGGCGACGAAATCGTCCTCGTTCGAGCATCCGTTGCGGCTGTCGCCCACGATCAGGCCGATGCGGTGAATCGTCACGGGGATCCCGCGGTCGCGCGCCAGGCGCACCACCCCTTCAGAGACATACTTGGTCTGGAAGTAGCCGACATCCGGGCACTTTTCCACGTCCAGCGGGTCGTCTTCATGACCGCCGACCGGGACGCGGAAGCCCATCAGAATGCCGAGGGATGACACGAAATGGTAAGGTTTGGCCTTTCCGGTCACGGCCAGGCGCAGGGTTTCCTGCGTGCCGCCCACGTTGGCCGCTTTCAGGTATTCATATGGGGCGACATAGCTCAGTTTGCTGCCCACATGGTAGATCGACTCGACGGTTTCGGCCAGGTTCTGGAAGGCCTGCGGGCTTAACCCCAGCAGCGGCAGTTTGAGGTCACCCGGAACCGGCACGATGCGGGCCGCGTGTGCTTCATTCCACAGCAGATAGCTGCCCAGGTTCTTTGCGATGCGCGCCATGCCCTGCGCTTCGTCTTCTGCCCGCACCAGCGCATAGATGATGGCATCGGTCTGTTCCAGCAGTTCCGCCAGGATATATGCCGCGACGAATCCCGTCACGCCTGTAATGAATATTGCTTTGGGCGGTGCAGCAAGATCTACGGTGCCGGGCAGCGGCTGAATTTCAGACGGCAGTGTAATCTCTGCATCCAGATTAAGAGTGCTATATTCGGACATTGTCATCACCTCGTGGCTGTTTATACGCCTATTGTAGACGACCCCCCTGAAGGCAAATTGTGTCGAATATCATGAATCCGCATGACAAATATTCATAATTGCCCTGCCGCAGGAGGGATACAATACTGGTAAACCTCTTTTAGAAGGTAGGTTTATTCATGCATCGTCAGCTTCCGCTTTTGAACAAGAAGTCCGGAACCGCGCTCGTCCTTAGTGGCGGCGCGACTAAAGCGTTCTACTTTCACATCGGTGTCCTCAAGGTTCTGCAATTACACGATGTTTCTTCAATCGTGGGGACAAGCGCAGGGGCAGTGGCGGGTGCGCTGCTGGCCTCAGGAATCACAGTTGATAGTCTGATTGCGTCTCTGTACTCAAAAGAAGTCTATATTCCGCGTTACGATCGTGTCGTAAAGACGCTGACGTCAACGATGGTGTTGAGACCTCAGTTTAACAATATCGCCTTCCAGGGTATGCAAACCGCGCTGGCCAGCCTGCAGTTCGCGCTGTCGCTGCCGTTCATGTTCGGGAAAGATATTGTCGCCGAAATTCTGGATCGCATTCTGCGCAGCCAGCGCCATGCACCCAGCTTCTTCACTGCCGAAGAACTTGAAAGCCTCTTCCGGTCGCTGCTGCCCAGCAACGATTTTAATGATACCGATATTGACCTGTACGTCACCGCCACCTCGCTGGATTCACACGAACGTGCAGTCTTTAATGGGTTGTATGATTTTGAGAACGAGCACAACCATTTTATGACCGATGTTCCCATTCATAAAGCGGTGCGCGCCTCCAGCGCTGTGCCGGGGTTGTTTGAACCGGTCAGAATCAAGAACCGCTACTACATCGATGGCGAAATCCGGCAGACGCTTTCGATGGATATTGCTTTGGCCCTGGCAGATAAAGTCATCATCTCGCACACCTACCAGCCGCTGTGCACCTCTGGTTCTGCCACCGTGCGCAACCTCGGTTGGCTGAACATTCTGCGCCAGTCGCTGCACATCGCCCTGTATGAGCGCATTCTGAGCTGGCGCAGCATCTACGGCGAACAGTACCCTGAAAAAGAAGTGTTGTGGATTCAACCGGATTCCGACGACGAGGAATTCTTCCTCGCGCCAGAGTTCTCGTTCCGTCCGGAAGTACAGAAAGCATTGATCGCGAGCGGTGAGCGTGCCGCTCTGAAGGCGCTGGAACAAGAAGAGCGCCAGAAAGCCTGAAAGAGGCTTGAGGGGGGATGTTATGCACCAGTATTCGAGTATCCTCGGTCCGGTAGATAATGCGTTCTATTATGTAGATAATCCGGAAACGCCGATGAATATCGGTTCGCTGGCGATCTACGAAGGCGAAATCGATTATGAAGAGCTGGTGCGTTTGCTGGATGCTCGCCTGCACCACGCGCCGCGCTATCGCCATCGCGTCATACAGGCTCCGCTGAATCTCGGCCAGCCCACATGGATTGCCGATCCCGATTTCTACATCAGAAACCACGTCAAACGCACGCGTATACCCGCACCAGGAACAGAAAAACAACTGCGCGAGGTGGCAGGGCGCTTGATGTCATCGATGCTGAATCGCAACAAGCCGTTGTGGGAAGTGACGCTGATTGAGGGCTTAAAAGGGCAGTCTGCCATTTTCTTCAAAGTCCATCACTGCATGGTGGACGGCCTGGCTGCGGTCGAGTTGTTCTCTGTGCTGGTGGACTTCACGCCGGACTACAAACCGCCGAAACGCCAGCAGATCCACGACCCGGTCAGCCTGCCGAATCCGTTTGAGCTGTTCCTGGATTCCATCGGACGCGACATGCAGCAGCAGTTCAAAATGCTGGACAAAGTGCGCCAGGAAGTCACACGGATGGCCAACATTTTCAGTGATCCTGCACGGCGCGAGAAGATGTTCGTCGCGCTGGCGCATCTCATCAACAACAACATGCCGCCCATCCAGAAACTACCCATCAACGGCACCAACACCGGCAACCAGTCGCTGGTGTGGGCAGAATTCCCCCTGGACGAAATCCACGCGATCCGATCGGTCGCGGGGGCTTCAGTGAACGAAGTGATGCTGACCATTCTGGCGCGCGCCATCGACGATTACGTCCACTTTAAGGGCGGTTCCACACAACCGTTCCTGCGCGCGCTTGTCCCGGTCAATATGCGCCATGAAGATGAGAAGGGTGAATGGGGTAACCGCGTGTCGGTAATGCCGGTGGATATCCCCTTCAATGTCGAAGATCCGCTCAATCACCTGCTGGCAGTGCGCCAGTTTTCGCAGACGATGAAAGAATCCTCGCTGGCCTACTCGATGGATCTGATCCTGACGATACCGTCGCTGCTGCCAGCAGCGCTGCAGGCACCCATCTGGGCAGCGGCCCCCACCGCATTCTCCCTCGTGGCGCACACCTGGTGTACCAACGTCGCCGCGATGCCCATGCCGGTCTACCTGATGGGCCACGAAATGAAGCACGTCTATGGCTACTTCCCGCTTAACCAGACGATGGGCCTGGCGTGCGTCATCATCAGCTATAACGGGCGCATCACCATGACCCTGGTGATGGACAATGGCATTGTCGATAACGCCCAGGTGCTGGAACAGGGCCTGGTGAACGCCTACCACGCGCTGCGCCGCGCCGCTCACCTGCCCGAACTTCAGGCGCTTTCTGACCAGCTTGCCGTCTCGGCTGCGCCGCGCACTGCCAGCTATGCAGAACAGCCGCGCCGCAGCGAAACCGCCAGGCCAGCCTCTGCTGGCACTGCCGATACTGCTGTGGAGAAACTGCTGCCAGCATCAGACGGGCCGCAGGACTCCCAACGGGACGAGCGCGGTGAGACGCAGCACGAAGCCAGCCCCGAAAAGCTGGAAACCCTGGACGATGTGCTGGCGCTTGAACCTGTCAGCAGGCCACAGCCTGCCTCGTCCAATGGCGTGCATCGCCCGGTACCCGCTGCCGAAATCAGCCCGCTGCCGGTTAAGGTCACAGAAAAGCGCGTTGTGGCCGCGCCGCGCACCTACCGCCTGTTTTCATCGGAGTGGGCGGTCGCCATCCAGGGCGAAATCAACGAAAGCGAAGACTACCGTCAGGCATCCACAGGCTGGAATGCCGGGCCGCTGGCGTTTGTGATGCTGGCCGATGCGGGGCATGGCTTCCCCTCCGCTGAAGCGGTCCTGCTGGAGCTGAACCGCGGCCACTGCCGTGAAGCCCGTAAGGTCACCGTGCGCCAGGCGGTGGATGAAGCTTCCTTTGTCATTCAGGGCGATTATGCGGCCTGGATGGACGTGCTTAAAGGGCGCGTACCGCCCCTGGTAATGCTCACGCGCGGCAGGCTCCAGCTCAAGAAAGGCGCGCTGCTGCGTCTGCTGCCATTCACGCGCTCTGCGACCGAGCTGGTTGCATGTGTGCAGCGCGTGCCCTGGGAATAGCACCCCAGGGTATTCATGCCGGCGCTGGGGGAAGCGATCGCTCGCATTTCCCGCGGCCATCCGCCACCCAACCGGGCATCCTAATGATGTGGGGAAACACCGCACACCAGCGGTGCGTAGTGTAAGTGCAGAGAGCTGCACAGAGATTTACATAAGGAGAGTTCCATGCCGAGAAAGAGTGCAGAAGTGACCCCCGCTACCGAAGCGGTGGAAGCCGAAACCGCCGCCACGCAGAACGTGATCGAAAACTTCATTGATCACCAACGTAAAGCCATCGAAGAAGCAGGCAAGGCGATTGCCGCGCTGGTGCCTTCCGGGCTGCGTGAACATGGCGAAAATGCCGTCAAGGAAATGGTGGAAGGCTACCGCACCCTCCTCAATTCCACGCTGGATGAGATTATCAAAGCCGTCGAACGTGCGAAGGTCGAAGATAAGATCATCGAACAACTGGAAAACGTGAAGGTTAACGGCGAGACCAAGACCGAGTAAGTCTGTCCGCAGATGACCCGCACGGAAGCCCTCTCGCAGGAGAGGGCTTTTTGCATTGGCACCGGGCGGTGCGCTGGCCTGCCGCACACCCCCGATTTCTGGCGCAGCAGCACGCTGCGCATGACGGGCGGGGTGCCGGGGGCGTTGCTCTCTGCCGGGGGCATAGGTCCAGCGCCCCTGAACCCTTCAGATTAATCCTGTACTTAGAGCATCATCGTTTCGCTGTCGTCGTGATCGCTGTCCGCGTCGAAGGCGTCGTCATCGTTTTTGCGCTTCGGTTTTTCGCCGGTCTGCCCTGCTGCGTTGGGCGTGCGAACGCCGAACCGTGCCAGGTCAGATGCGCTTCGGTAACGTG
Source organism: uncultured Anaerolineaceae bacterium (assembly GCA_964592955.1). GTDB lineage: Bacteria > Chloroflexota > Anaerolineae > Aggregatilineales > Phototrophicaceae > CAZQIJ01. The sequence goes on along the minus strand of CAZQIJ010000097.1, from coordinate 1,604 downwards.
ACCCGTCCGGCAGCGTTGCGCCCTCGAAGTTGGTGTCCTCAATCACCGCGCCATCCAGATTGGCCGAGGTGAAGTCTGCCCGCTCGAAGTTCGTTTCCTGAAGGTGCGTGTTGGTAAGGCTGGCACCTCTGAGGTTGGCGCGCGTGAGATCTGCGCCGCCCAGGTTAGACCCAGACAGGTTGGCTGAGGTCAGGTTCGCCCGTTCCATGTTGGCCTCTTCAAAGCTGCACTGGGTGAAGTGCCCTCCGCTGAGGTTGGCACGTTCCAGCGTGGCGCGCGCAAAGTTTGCCCCGGTGGCCTGCGCCCCGCTGAGGTTCGCGGCAGCCAGATGTGCGTCTTCCAGGTTGCTGCTGTTCAGGTTCGCCCCAGACATGTTTGCCTTTTCCAGGTTGGCGCTCTGCAAATGCGCATTCGGAAACTGCACGCCAGAAAGGTTGGCCTTTTCCAGGTTGGCGTCTTCCAGGTTCGCCCCTTGCAGGTTGGCCCCGCTGCCATTGACTCCCGCCATGTTTGCGGAGTTCAGGTTGGCGTTGGGCAAATGCGCGCCGCTGATATCGCCCCCTTCCAGGTTCACATCTTCCAGGTTCGCGCTCTCCAGGTTGGCCCCGCTCAGCCTCGCCCCTTCCAGGTTGGCAGCGTTGAGGTTGACACCGCTCAGCACACTGCCTGTAAGGTTTGCGCCTTCCAGGTTGGCGTCTTCCAGATCCGCGTTGGTCAGGTTGGCCGCGCTCAGGTTCGCGCCTTCCAGGTTGGCGCTGCGCAGGTTGGTGTTGCGCAGGTTGGCAGAAACCAGGTTTGCGCCTTCCAGGTCGGCATCTTCCAGGTTGGCATCGCTCAGATCTTTACCGGCCAGGTTTGCGCCGCTCAGATCCGCCTCGTTCATATCCGACATGCGCATGTTGGAGAGCGCGCGGCTGATGGTGCTGCGCGTGATGTTCACGATCTGGTTTTGCAGGTCGCGCCCGAAATCAATGGGGATGCCGCGCGCGTCGATGAATGTCTGCCCGCTGTTTTCCGCCATCTGCTCTTCCAGATAGTGGATAAGCTGCCCGCAGACCAGGAAAATCTGGTTTACGGTGGTGGTTTCGTCTGCCGCGGGGGGGAGGCCGAGCGTTTCTGCGATGTGGAAGTCATCCGGCATGATCTGTACGAGTTTCTGCCGCAGCGATTCGTAACTGCGGGTCGCAATCTCTGCCGTGCCACCCGCAGCGCCCATCTTCAGTGACTGCTCTACCGATTTATGCAGGGCACGCAGGGCGTTCAGCAGCGGTTTGATCTGATCGTGTTGTGTCGGTTCCATAGGTCATGATCTCCTTTGATGGTGAAGGCTTGTGTGAGTTTTGGTTAACGGTTAACAGATTGTATTCCGGTGCAGGCCGGTACTGCTTAGAGCGCTGGCCATCTGTAAGCCCTGCATCCCCGCTGCGCTGCATAGGCGCTGTGCAGGGCAGCAGGCCAACGGCCAGTGACGGCTGGGTTTTGGCTGCACGTCGTATCCTTTTATGGCGATCCTGGGTGTGAATGCCGCTGGCATACGGTGTCTGTAACTACTCAGGTAGGTTCTGTTGCGCTTTTCATTCCCCTCATCCCCCCTGCCCCGGGGG
>CAZQIJ010000096.1:0-12624 GCA_964592955.1 uncultured Anaerolineaceae bacterium | reverse complement strand
GTACATACCCTGATACAGCAAACTCAGAAAATGGCGGAATCCACGGCAACAAAAAGCAATAAGAGGCGGTCCAGGCATGGAACTTAGAATAATAAAACTGATTACCCTGGTTGCAGATCTGCTCTCCCTGTCGATGGCAGTGGGTTTGATCTTTGCTGTTCTGGTGCAAACGCGCCGCAACGTCAGCGCGTATTTCTTCGCCGGGTTTTGTTCGGCGATGGCGTTCTGGTCTGTAACGTCGCTCATCATCAACCTGCCGCTAACATGGACCATCGATAACGCGGTACTCGCGCTGAGCATTCGCCTGACCGCCGCAGCGCTTATGGTGCTGGCATTTTTCCTGTTTGTGGTCGCCTTTCTTAACCCCGCCGGTACGGCCATACGCATTCTGACGGCGGCAGCGCCATTGGTGTTCGTCTTCGCAATGGGTGTGGTGTGGACCAACCAGACGTTTATTCTGGCAGAAGGCGTCCCCCAATTCTATGCCATCGCAGATGTGGCCATCGCACCTCTGGGCTGGCTGACACTGGGTATCGCCATCGCCTATCTCGTCACAGCGTTCTGGATCATCCTCAGTTCTGGCGCAACACACGCCAGACTGCTGCTGGTGCCATCCATCCTGCTGATTGCGGCCTACATCACCAACGTGGTTGAACCCCTGCGCGAGACGGCCCTGGATACCCTGCTCATCACGGCATCCGCCATCTGGGTGGGGTGGGCCGTGCTGCGGCATGAGGTGTTCAACCCGTTGAACGACCTCAATGATGAACTGCGCATTACCAACCGTGATCTGCAGCAGGTCATCACGGATCTGGCCGGCGAGAAAGCCCGGGCCGAAGCACTTAACACGCAACTGCGCGCTGCAAACCAGTATAAGACCGAGTTTCTGGCGAACATGAGCCATGAACTGCGTACCCCCCTGAACTCGATCATCGGTTACAGTGAACTGCTGCGCAACGGCATCTATGGGGCGCTCAATGAGAAGCAGTCCGACCGGTTAGAGAAAATCCACCGTAACGGGGCGCAGCTTCTTGATCTGATCAGCGACATCCTCGACCTCAACAAGATTGAGGCAGGTAAGCTGCGCCTGGAATCCGAAGCCTTTGATGTGGCGCAGGTCATAGAACAGGTGGTGGGCGATCACCAGGAAGATGCAGACGCCAAGGGTCTTAAGCTCGAAACGACTATTCTGAATGACCCGCTGACGCTGTATGGCGATCAGAAACGTGTGCGGCAAATGCTGGAAAACATCCTCGACAACGCCGTTAAATTCACACATCAAGGGGCTGTCCGGTTAGAGGCGCGCGCGTTGACGGTGGAGCGTGGCAAATCGTCACAGTTTCCACTTCCCGCAATTGGCTGGCTGCGCGATGGCGCTTGGGTTCTGTTCAGCATCAGCGATACCGGGATCGGTATTGCCCCCGAAAACCAGGCGCGGATTTTTGAAGAATTCGCCCAGGTCGATGGCAGTCACACGCGGGAATTCGGGGGAACCGGATTAGGGTTGGCCATCACCAAGAAGCTGGTCACCATGCATGATGGCGTCATCTGGGTACGCAGCCGCCTCGAAGAAGGCAGCACATTTTACATTGCGCTGCCCAGTGATGTGAAGGAGAAAAGTGAAGCTGCTGCCGATCTACAGGCGGGGGCCTAGTGCAGTTACCGCGCAGATGGGTTAAAGCTGTTTGCGGGGCTGGCTGTACCTCCCGCACACACCAATCACTTAACCCGAATTTGCACTGGCCCGATGCTCACAAGACAGAGACTTGGCCCACGCGCGTTCGCCAATACGGCTCTGTGACCGGTCACAAGCAAGTTCTGCGACCAACCCTTTACTTGGGCCGGTTTTTGCTCACAGGCAAACGAACGCGAAACTTCAGAAGATTTTTGTCGTAGCGTCGTATCAAGGAGAACGGGCATGGCGGGTAAGCGTATTCTGGTGGTAGAAGATAATCGCGATAACATGACGCTGATTGTGGATGTCCTCACGTCGATGGATTATGATGTAATTCAGGCGACGGATGGCGAAAGCGGGGTTGACCTGGTGAAGAAAGAGAAGCCGGACCTGGTACTGATGGATTTATCGCTGCCGCGCATGGACGGCTGGACTGCAACCCGCACGCTGAAAGCAGACGCCGACGTCAAAGACATTCCGGTCATTGCCCTCACAGCACACGCTATGGTTGGAGACCGCGAACGTGCAATAGAGGCAGGCTGTGACGATTACCTTTCCAAACCCATTGACCTTCCCGAACTCATTCGTAAACTGAACAAATACCTGAATTGACTATGAAAATACTGGGTGTAGACGATAGTGAAGTCAATCTGATGATGCTGGCTGAGATCGTGGAACGATCCGGGCATCAGGCGGTCACCGCATTAAGTGGGGTGGAGGCGCTGCGTAAAGCCAACGCAGAACTGCCTGACTTGATCATCCTGGACGTTAACATGCCGGGGATGTCTGGCTATGAGGTGTGCGCGCAGCTAAAGGCCGACCCCAAACTGAAAGATATCCCGGTCATTATGCTCACGGCACAAACCTCCATTGAACACCGGGTACACGGGCTGTCAATTGGGGCAGATGATTACCTGGCCAAACCTTACAGCCCGCGCGAGCTGATGGCGAGAATTGAAACCCGCCTTCGGGCGAAAACCGAGTCAGACCGGCTGCGCCAGATGCAGGTGGACATCCGCAATACGTTTGAGCGGTTTGTACCCGCATCGGTGGTGGAGAAACTGCTGGAAGATCCTTCCCTCGTTAAGCTGGGCGGCACACTGCAAACGGTGACGGTGCTTTTTGCCGACCTGGAAGGGTTCACCGCGTTATCGGAGGTCACACCACCCGACCATCTGCTGCACATTCTCAACCAGTATCATGAATTCATCGTGCAGCATATCCAGGCCTTCGACGGCACCATCGACAAATTCATGGGCGATGCCGTGATGGCGCTGTATAATACACCGCTTCCCCAGCCAGACCATGCGCTGCGCGCGGTGTGTGCGGCGCTGGCCCTGCGCGACGATCTCCCCAGGCTGTATGAAGAATTCGCGCCGGAAGAACGCCTTAAGGTTAACATCGGCATTCACAGCGGTGTGGCCGTCGTGGGTAATGTGGGCGCATCGCACATCATGAATTACACCGCGGTGGGGGATGCCGTGAACGTGGCATCGCGCCTGCAGCATGCCAGCAGCGGCGGGCAGATTACGTTAAGCGAAGCGGTGCACAGCGCCGTCAGCGAAGCGGTGAACAGCGAAGAGATCGGCAACCTTCAGCTCAAAGGTCGCACCGAACCCGTAAAGGCCTACCGTGTCGTAAGTGCAGCCGGTGCGTAACCGCCCCGGCTCACACAGGCGGCTCCCTGGCGCTAGAGCAGCGGGGCCTGGTTGCTGATGAGCGTACCAACCTCGCTGTGCCCCAGGACGGCCTGAAGCAGATCATCCTTAGACCAGAAATCCAGGATGAGAATTGGCAGGTTGTTCTCACGGCAAAGCGCAAAGGCCGTCATATCCATGACCTCGAAGCGGCTCATCAGCACCTGATCGTAGCTCAGGCTGCCGAAACGCTGTGCTGTAGGGTCTTTTTTGGGGTCAGCGGTATAGACGCCGTTGACTTTGGTCGCTTTGATGACGACCTCAGCACCGATCTCCATCGCGCGCAGGGCTGCGGCGGTATCTGTGGTGAAGAACGGGTTGCCCGTGCCACCGGCGATAATGACGATGCGGCCTTTCTCCAGGTGGCGAATGGCACGCAGCCGAATGTAGGGTTCGGCCACCGAATTCATGGCGATGGCGGTTTGCACACGCGTTGGCATTCCCATGCGCTCAAAGGCATCCTGCAGGGCAAGCCCGTTCATCACGGTGGCAATCATCCCCATATGATCGGCGGTTGATTGCTCCATGCCGCGTTCCACACCCAAAGCGCCGCGCCACAGGTTCCCCCCCCCAATCACGATCCCGATCTGAATACCGAGATTATGCACAGCTTTGACCTTTGCCGCGATAGACTCCGCTTGTACCGGGTCGATCCCCAGCCCCTCTGGCCCGCTGAGCGCCTCACCGCTGAGCTTCAGCAGGATTCGCTGGTAGGCGACGTGATCCCCTTTATTCGCATCTGACTTAGGCGGCATTCGGATCTCCTTTTCTCATTCACGCCATAACACCGGATAATTACGCGCGCAGGCACAAAAAAGGGATTAGCTTTACCAGCTAATCCCTTGATTGCATGCCCTTCGCTCAGATTATTCCTCGGTCGCCGCTTGTGGTCCGCGACCAAGTTCAAAACGCGCAAAGCGCCGGATCTCAATGCTTTCGCCCAAAGCAGCGACCAGTTCCTGAAGCAGATCGCCCACTTTCTTGGAGTCATCCTTCAGCGAGGGCTGTTCCATCAGCACCAGTTCCTCGAAGAATTTGGACATACGCCCTTCGACCACTTTTTCGGCAACTGCCGCGGGTTTCCCTTCTTCGATGGCGCGGCGCATCTGCACTTCACGTTCCGCCTGGATCACCACTTCGGGCACGTCCTCGCGGCGCAGATACTCCGGATTCAGGTTGGCGATGTGAAGCGCCAGGTCACGGGTAAAAGCCTGGAACTGATCCGTTTTGGCGACAAAGTCAGTTTCACAGTTGACTTCCACCATCACGCCCAGACGCTTGTTGAAGTGCAGGTAGGTTTCGATGAGCCCTTCGTTCATCGAGCGCCCCGCACTCAGCTTTTTCGCCGCTTTTGCTAACCCTTTTTCGCGCAGCCAGTCCACTGCTTTCTGCACGTCGCCACCGTTTTGTTCCAGCGCTTTCTTACAATCCAGCGGCCCTGCGCCCGTCATCTCGCGCAGGTCCTTTACCATCTGTGCCGTGATTTCAGCCATCATCGCTCCTGTCGTAAATACGGATCAGTGTGTTAGGTAGTACAGCCGAAGTCTATTCCTCGTCGCCGCTGTCAAAGAGGCGCGTATCACGCAGTTTGGCCAGCGTAGACTTGCCAAGATAGCGTTCGTCGTCTTCGTCTTCTTCTGGCGCATCATATTTCGAGAGCTGGATCTCGTCTGTTGATTCTTCGTGCGTTTCCTCGTCACCCTTGCGCATCGCACGGCCTTCGATCACTGCATCTGCCAGCGCAGCGATAATCAGCTTGATCGAACGCATGGCATCGTCATTGCCAGGGATCACATAGTCGATCACGTCCGGGTCGCAGTTGGTATCCAGCAGGGCAAGCACCGGGATATTGAGGATATTGGCTTCTTTCACGCCAGTGGACTCGCGGCGCGTATCCACCACGACAATCATCTCTGGCAGGCGGCGCATATCGCGGATACCGCCCAGGCGCTCCTGAAGTTTTTCGATTTTGCGGCTCAGAATCAGCGCTTCACGCTTGGTCAGCAGGTCGAAATCGCCCTTCTCGCGGCGGGATTCGAGTTTCTTGAGTGTATCGATTCGGTCACGAATGGTGCGCCAGTTGGTCAGCGTACCACCCAGCCAGCGGGTGTTGATATAGGGCATTTTGCAGCGTGCCGCTTCCTGCGCAATCGTCTCCTGAGCCTGACGTTTGGTGCCCACAAACAGCACCGTACCACCATCGCGCACGATATCGCGCACCATGTCGTAATAGTTATTCAGGTTGGTGATGGTCTGCTGCAAATCGATAATATGGATGCCGTTGCGCTGGATGAAGATGTACGGAGCCATCTTCGGGTTCCATTTCTGGGTACGATGCCCGAAATGGACGCCCATTTCAAGCAACTGCTTCATCGTAACTGAGGAAGGCATGTGTTTCGTATTCTCCTGTCATGCGTGTTTAATCGACCATGCCCTTCGCCCTCACAGGTGGAGACGTTTTGTACGCGCCAACACGTCCTGGAGTCCGGGCATGTGAGTTTAGGTTATCCGACGCATTTTATCAGGTCAGAACGTCACCTTCAAGGGTAAGTTAGCCTGCTGGATAGGCCAGCAGCGGGCCATTGATCGTGATGTCCACTTCATCACCGGGGAGGTACACCAAACGCGAATCGCAGCGTGCGATCAGCGCTTCGCCGGATTCTAAACGCAGGCCCAGGCGTTGGTCGTGCCCATAGAATTCGCGCCACAGAACGCGAGCCGTGCAGCCATCGGCGCGTGGCGCAGCAAGCAGCACCTGTTCCGGGCGCACCAGCAGCCTGACGTTCCCCACAATGGCCTGCTGCAGCACAACCAGACCAAGGGGCGATTCTGCTGCGCTGCCGCCAGCCACAGCCTGAACAAAGTTTGCTTCGCCCACAAATGCCGCAACCTCAGCCGTCTGGGGGTGATGATAGAGATCCTGCGGGGTGGCATTCTGCGCAACACGCCCGTTGAACATGACAATGACCCGGTCAGAGAGGCTGAGTGCTTCTTCCTGATCGTGCGTGACAAAGATACAGGTGACGCCGGTTTCGCGCAGGATCGCACGGATCTCTGCGCGCACGCTGGCACGCAGCGCCGCGTCCAGGTTAGAGAAGGGTTCATCCAACAGCAGCACGTCTGGCGCAGGGGCCAGTGCCCTGGCCAGTGCCACACGCTGCTGCTGACCGCCCGAAAGTTCGTAGGGCATACGCTGGCCCGTGCCCGCCAGTCCCACCAGCGCGAGCATCGCTTCGGCGCGGCGGTACTTCTCTATACGCGCCCCCTGCAAACCAAACGCGATATTGTCCAGCGTGTTGAGATGCGGAAACAGCGCATACTCCTGAAAGACCATCCCGATCCGGCGCGCTTCAGGTGGCACCATCACGCCATCCCCTGCCACCAGCCGCCCCTTCAGGTTGATGCTGCCGGTTTCGGGCGCTTCGAAGCCGGCCAGCAGCCGCAGCGTGGTCGTTTTACCGCAGCCGCTGGGGCCGAGCAGGGTAATGAACTGCCCGGCGCGTGCCGACAGCGAAAAGTTTGCAACCGCCGGAACGCTGCCGTAGCGCTTACTGAGGTTCTCACACTCCAGAATGACCGGCATACTGTTTGCTCCGTAGCTGTCGTGCCCGCGCGTAACCATCGACCGGTTCAGCGGGTACGGTCATCGCGCCACAACAGGACCACCAGCGACACGCACGAGGCCGCCATCAGCAGCAGTCCCGGCACCCCAATCAAAGCGTGCATTCCGGATTCAGAAGCGGTCCAGATGCGGGTCGCCAGGGTGTCGAAACCGATTGGGGCAAGTATCAGGGTCGTGGGCAGTTCTTTTACGGCATTCAGGAAGACAAGCGCCATCCCCCCCAGTATTCCGGCGCGCGCCAGAGGTGCCGTAATGCGCAGCATTATCTGCCAGGGATACAAACCCAGACCGCGCCCGGCTTCTTCCAGACGGGGATTGATCTGTGTGAGGGCGCTGCGGGTTGCGGCAAGACTGAACGGCAGGAAGCGCATACCGTAGCCCAGAATCAGCACGGGAAGCGTCTGGTACACCGATGGCAGGTGGCGCGCGGCGAAAAAGACCAGCGCCAGCCCGATGACGATGCCGGGCAGCACATTGCCGAAGTATGCCATGCCGGCCAGCGTCTGGCTCAGGCGGGAGGGCTTGCGCACTGCCAGCACTGCCAGCGGTATCGCGGCCAAACCGACAACCAGCGCGGTGAGACCGCTGGCGCTCACTGTGTTCCAGCTCAGCGCCAGCAGATTAACAGAAACCGCGCTCTGTACCTGCGTATTCAGGGCCCATGCCAGCAGCACCCCCACCGGCACCACCACAGCGATCCCTACCAGCAGCGCGCAGAACATCAGCGCCGCGCCCTGCCAGCGCCCCAGGCTAACGGGCACTGCACGCCGCTGGCAGCCAACCCCCACACGAAAATTGTGGCGAGATTTCTCTGAAGCGCGTTTTTCCAGCAGCACAAAGACCAGCGTAAGGGCAACAAGGACCAGTGCCAGCAGTGCGCCGCGTTCACGGTCAAACGAGCTGTTGTAATTGGTATAGATGGCCCGCGTGAAAGCATTGTATTTCATGACCATTACCGCGCCGAAGTCGCTGAGGGTATAGAGGGCCGAGAGCAGCATGCCCGCCGCTATCGCTGGGCGAAGCTGCGGAACGGTCACCTGCCAGAACACTCGCCAGCGGCTGAGTCCCAGGGATCGAGCACAGTCTTCCAGGGCGGGGTCCATGTTCATCATGGCAGCGCGTACAGGCAGCGCCACATAAGGATAGGTGAAGAGGGTGATGGTCAGCCATGCCCCAAAGAACCCGTAAACAGATGGCACCCGGCTGATCCCCAGCGGCTCCAGGAACTGTTGAAGCAGGCCGCGCGGGCCAAACGCTTCGACAAACGCAATCGCCCCCAGATACGAGGGAATGACCATCGGCAGCAGGCCAATCACCAGCCAGGCCCGCCGGAAAGGCAGCAGGGTTCGCGTCGTCAGCCACGCGAACGGCACGCCGATCAGCACTGCCGACACCATCACAGCCAGGGTCAGCAGCAGGCTGTTGGTGACGATGCTGAGCGTCCGCTCGCGCAGCAGATACTCCAGCCCGTCGCTGCCAGCCCCCAGGGCGCGTATCACAAGATAGAGAATCGGCAGCGTCACCACCATAATCACACCCCCACCTGCGAGGTAAAGCCAGGGGAGTTGAGGAAGGTTTAGCTGCCGTGCGCCGCCAACAGACTGTCGTACACGGTCCAGGGTGCGTATTTGCTGCATAAAGTGTTCTTTCCAGTGCTGATCACAAATGGGTTGACTGCGTTAACGGACAAATGGAGGCAGTACGCCAGTGACATTCGCCGTCGATCTGTCACGTTCTGCCTCCCCCGTAAACCGGGTGCTTACTGGTCTAGCGCGCCGCTGTCTTCGATCATCCGAAGCGTGGTCTGAAGGTCGCTTAGCTGCGACAGGTCAAGCTCCGGCGATTCGATGCTCTCCAGCGCGGTCGTCAGGTCAGGGTTAGGGGTCACACCTGTGACCACCGGGTATTCATAAGTCTGGCTGGTAAAGTAAGTCTGCGCGCCTTCGCCCAGCAGAAACAGCAGCAGTCGCTGCGAGAGTCCCGGTTGGTCAGACGTTGCAAGGATACCTGCGCCTGCCACGTTCACCAAAGAACCGGGGTCGCCCGCCGGAAAGAAATGCTGCGCGATGGGGGCATCTGGGGTCTGGCGAAGCAGCCCATACATGTAGTAGTGATTGGTAAGCCCAAACACCACTTCCCCGTTAACGACAGCCTGATTCAGGTTGGTGTTGCTGCTGCCATACGATACCGTACCATTCGCCACCATATCGGCCAGCCACTGCTCGGTAACGTCGTCACCCAGCAGCACACGCATCGCGGTGACGTTGGACTGGAACGAAGCATTCGAGGGTGCCCAGCCGACCAGCCCGGCATACTCCTGCTGAGCCAGACCGAGAATGGACTCTGGCAGCGACAGCCCCAACTCCTCAACCGCCTCTGGGTTATAGACCAGCACGCGCGCGCGCCCGCTCAGCCCCACCCAGAATCCGTAGGGTGACTTGAATTGTTCCGGCACCCGTTCGAGGATGTCCGAAGGCAGCACCCGCAGCATGCCAGCCTCTGTCAGCGCACCCAGCGCCCCCGCATCCTGCGCGATGACGACATCGGCTGGGCTGTTCGCATCTTCTTCAAGGATCTGATTGGCGATGGACGCCGTATCGCCATACACAACATCTACTGCGATACCGGTCTCTGCCGTGAACTGTTCGAGCAGTGGGCCGATCAGCTCTTCGTTGCGTCCCACATATACCGTGAGCCGTTCAGCGGTCTGTGCCGCGGTCTGCGCCGCCGCTGCCGAAACGAACCCTGCCAGCAGCGCGACCAGTACAAGAAACCTGCGCATATACACTCCCTGATTGTGTCAACTGCGAATCTGTCGTAAGATTCACACGGTTAAAGGTGTTTGGCATGGGGTCACTTTGGCAGAAGGCTATCCCATGCCGAACACCTCCCATTATTGCAGGCATGCGCTGTGCATTTCCACGCTTGCGGTAAATTCTCCTGTTGGGAACACGCAAACTCAGATTTAAATACGGACTGCGTTCCGTATTTCGGGGCGCAAATCGAGGATTAATCTCGGTTAAAGATGGCGCTCCGGGCAAATGGAAACCGGGAGGCTCACGGCTGCGCGGGCGGCTGCGCGATTGTGGTCTGAGTGCGATGTCGCGCCCTGTGGGAACTTCTTATGGCCCGAATGTTCGTTCTGACGGTTTCTGACGGTTTCTGACGGTTTCTGATGATTTTGCGTGAATGCTCAGCCACTGAAAGTGATGCTGAATCGCCCTCGCCTTAAGCCCTTCTCCCAAACGCTGCGCTGGAAGAAAGTGCCGGGGGATGAGGGCTTCACGGCCACAACAGGGCTTCGTTGTTACGGTTTTGCACATTGTTTACGTTTCATCGAGATTGCGGTGAAAGATGGCTCATAATGTAGAAGTCGAAGCGTTCAGATTACATACACAGGAACAGAGACAACCATGAAAACAACATTACAGTTCTTCGCGGCGGTTCTTGCAGGGCTGATTGGTGTCAGCCTGCTGATGATGGCGCTGCCAGCCGACGCGCAGCGCCCAGCCCTCCCCACGCGTGGCCCCGCCCAGCCCACACGCACCGCTTTTGTGCTGCCCACACGCAGTGAAGACTCCACACCGGTGTCAATTGAGACCCGCCCATCCACCCGTGAGCCGTTTCAGTTCACCCTCACACCACCTGCCACCGGAGATTACAGAGCGACCGTTGAGGCTTTCTCGACGACTGTACAGCTAGACTCCACGGCGGTTAGGGCCACGCTCAGCGCAGTACAGACACAGCTTTACGCACTGACGACGGCGATGCCCATGACGACTGAAGAACTTCTGGAACTGATCGAAGTGTTTGTCGAATCTGGCAGTGTCGCCTACGATCCTGAAACCGGCGTGGTCACCATCACCACCAGCTACAGCGAAGCGGCGATTGAGCAGATCGTCATCATCGTGCTGCAGTCGGCGGGATATGATACAACGGGGCTGAGCGTGGATCTGGTGCCTGGCGCGATTCTCATCACGCAGTCAGATGTCCAGCTCACGGAGCAGTACAGCGGCGATCTGGTGATCACGATAACCCTGACGGTCGTCGATGGCGCGATCAGCGCAGATGTTACCAACGTTGCCATCAATGGAACCTCGGTTCCTGAGGCGCTTGTCGAGGATCAGAGCAGCGTCATCCTCGAAACATTTTCCTCACTTGATGAAAGCACGCTGGAGGCGGCAGCCGGGGGTGAATTCGACCTGAACTACACGGTTGACGATCTCATTATCACAGATACCGACCTGATCCTTACAATAAGTATCTCCGTCGCGGAATAGCAGGGGGCTAACCACCCCCCAATTTCAGGGGCGTGACGATCACGCCCCTGTGTGATCTCCCTCAAAACAGGCCCCGCACCGCAACTCCCCGGGGCGGTGCTCCGTAGATTATTCTGGACACTCGCCCTGAATCGCAATACAGTAAATGGTGTATATCCATCAACAAGAGGGAGATCCCCTGACATGGCTGAATGGTGGGGAGCACGAAATAATGTCTCGCCGCGTTTACGTTTGGAAGTGGAGGCGATGCGCGCGACCTTCGGGACCACTTTCAAACTGGTCGTCCCACAATCCGGGCTGCTGCACTGGGAAGGGATTGTCGAAATCAACCTGGCACGGCTGCGCCAGCGCGATCACACGCTGCGCGTGGTGTACCCGGCGGATTACCCGAACCGTCCGGCAGAAGCGTATGTGATTCGCCCGAAAATCTACAGCGAAAAACACCAGTATGAGGACGGCCAGTTGTGCCTGTTCAATCCAAAGGATGGCGAAAATTATGGCTGGAATCCGTCACGGTCTACCGCGGTAACGGTTTCGGCCTGGGCTATTCAATGGTTGTATGCCTATTACACCTGGAAAGCGACAGGCGATTGGCCAGGCCTGGAAGAACGGGCTAACCCAAATACACCACTGCCGCCGCGCCGGAGGTAAGAAGCGATGGTATTCAGACGAGGGCGCGAACTTGGACGGAGATTCATGATGAGTAACGCGATCATTGTGCCTAATCTGATTGTGGCGCAGCGGGTGATTCGCAAGATGGCGACTGCGGCCAGTCACTTCATGGAGGACGAGACCGGCGAAGCGATGGTCGGAATCCTGGAGCCAGGGATCAACACGGGCGGTGTTCCAACGATCTATGTGCTGGACACGATTTCGCCGGATGAAACCGCATACCGCCATGTGCACACCTTCCAGCAGGGCGATGCCATGCAGGATGAGATCATCTGGTGGTTGCAGGAAAACTGGCACCTGAAGCGCGAGAAGCGTGTTGCCACGTTCGCGCGGGTGCTGCCCAGCAAATGGGATGTTCCACTGCGGTATCTGGGGGATTGGCACAAGCAGCCGGGCTATATGATCGCCCCCAGTATGGGAGATCTGAACACTGCGATGGATTGGCTGGAAGACCCGTCCAACAAGATGGAAGCGCTGTTGGCTCCCATCGTGACGCTGGGCCACGACAACACCTTTACCAGCGGCGAAGGATTATCCAACTACATTACGCTGCGCCTGGATGACGGCACCCCCATGCGTGTCGATTTCTGGTACATTCATCGCGATGTTGGCCAGTTTATGCCCATCACGGCGGCCATCTACCCGGATGACCATCTGCCAGCCGTCACACCCTACCCC